>NZ_QWFB01000003.1:0-30321 GCF_003576205.1 Achromobacter sp. K91
GTGGCGCCGTCTGACATGGGAGCTACTTTATCACTGGCTTTAAAAAATCTCGATAAAAATTATTGACGCCGAGATTTATGCTGCTTATCGTAGAAAAAAAGCGTCAAGACTACGACCGGTAATCAGCCGGCGGCAGGCGCAACCTGGAGACAAGCAGTGATACGGCTACACGACATCCGGTACGTCCGGCTGGGTACCCGCGACCTGGAATCCGCGGTCCGCTACGCGACCGCGGTGCTGGGGCTGGAAGTGGCGCGCAAGGAGCACGGCGCGGTCTATTTCAAATCCGACTCGCGCGACCACACCCTGTGCTATTTCGAAGGCGATCCGCGCGACCACACCACGGCGTTCGAAGTGGACACGTCCGAGGAACTGGAGCATGCCGGCGCGGTGCTGGAGCGCAGCGGCTATCAGGTCGCCGCGGGCAAGCGCGAGGACGCCGAGCAGCGCTACGTACGCGATTTCCTCAGTTTCATCGACCCGTCCGGCAACCGCATCGAGCTGGTGCAGGCGCCGCACCACAGCGGCCGCCGCTATTTCCCCAGCCGCGATGCCGGCGTGTCGGGCTTTTCGCATATCGGCCTGCGCACGCTGGACGCGCGACGCGACGAGGCCTTCTGGACCGGGCTGCTTTCAGCCCGGGTCAGCGACCGCATCGGCGAAGCGCCCTTGCTGCGCATCGACGAAGTGCACCACAAGATCGCGCTGTTCCCGTCCAGCTATCCGGGCGTGCAGCACATCAACCACCAGGTCGAAAGCATCGACGACATCATGCGTGCCTGGTACCAGCTGAAGGAATGGCAGGTGCCGATCCGCTTCGGCCCGGGGCGCCATCCGACCTCGGGGGCTATGTTCCTGTACTTTGACGGCCCCGACGGCATGATCTACGAGTACTCCACCGGCGTGCGCCTGATCACCGCCGAAGACGAGAAGACCTACCGGCCGCGCAGCTTCCCCGCAGTGCCGTCCTCGTTCTGCATGTGGGGCGCCAAGCCCGACATCCCGGAGTTCAAGACGTGAGCGCCGCGCCGATGAAAGCCGACGCCGGCCAGGAAGCGCTGGTGCGGACGGCGGCGCGCGGCCTGGCCCGCGCCGGCCTGGTCCACGCTTACGGCCATTGCAGCAGCCGCCTCGACGCCGATCACTTCCTGGTATGCGCCGCGCGGCCTATGGGCCTGATCGAACCGGGCGAGGCGGGCACGGTGGTGCCGGTGCACGGCGAACTGCCCGAAGGCGTGCTGGGCGAGGTCCGCATCCACCAGCACATCTACCGCATGCGCCCCGAAGTGGGCGGGGTGGTGCGCTCCATGCCGCCCACGGTCATGACGCTGTCCTCGGCCCGCGTGACGCCGCAGCCGCGCCATGGGATGGGTTCGTATTTCTCTCCGTCCGTGCCGCTCTGGGACGACCCGCAACTGGTGCGCAGCGACGCCCAGGCGCGCGGCGTGGCCCAGACCCTGGGCGCGGCCCGCGCCGTGGCCATGCGCGGCAACGGCGCGGTGGTGGCAGCCGAATCGCTGATGCATGCCGTGGTGCTGACCTGGTATCTGGAGGATGCCGCGCGCATCGAATGGCAACTGCGCTCGGCCGGCCTGGCCGACGGCGCGCCCACGTTCTCGCCCGAAGAGGCGGCGACCCGCGCCGTGGGCACGGGCCGGATCTACGAGCGCATGTGGGAATACCTGACCGCCGGCGACCCTGAAGCGGCGCTGGCAGACCTGTCACAACCGAGGACGCAATGACCGATTTCCGCAATTTCATCAACGGCGAATGGGTCGCCACGGACAAGACGTTCGACAACCGCGATCCGGTCGACAACCGGCTGATCGGGCGCATCCACGAGGCCGGCGACGCCGAGGTCGATGCCGCCGTGCGGGCCGCCAAGGCGGCGTTGCGCGGCCCCTGGGGCAAACTCAAGACGCAGCAGCGCGTGGAGCTGCTGCACGCGGTGGCCGACGGCATCATCCGGCGCTTCGACGAATTCGTCGACGCCGAGATCGCCGACACCGGCAAGCCCTACGATCTGGCCAGCCATCTGGACATTCCGCGCGGCGCGGCGAACTTCAAGATCTTCGCCGACCTGGTGCGCAACATCCCCAACGAGACCTTCGACCTGGAAACGCCGGATGGCGGCCATGCCCTGAACTACGGCGTGCGCGTGCCGCGCGGCGTAATCGGCGTGATCTGCCCGTGGAACCTGCCGCTGCTGCTGATGACCTGGAAGGTGGGGCCGGCGCTGGCCTGCGGCAACACCGTGGTGGTCAAGCCTTCCGAAGACACCCCGGCCACGGCCACGTTGCTGGGCGAAGTCATGAACGAGGTCGGCGTGCCGCCCGGCGTCTATAACGTGGTGCATGGCCGCGGCCCCGGTTCGGCGGGCGAAAAGCTCACGCGCCATCCGTTGGTCGACGGCATCACCTTTACAGGCGAAACCCGCACCGGCGAAGCCATCATGCAGGCCGCGGCGGTGGGCGTGCGTCCCGTGTCCTTCGAACTGGGCGGCAAGAATGCCGGCATCGTGTTCGACGATGCGGACTTCGACAAGGCGGTGGCCGGCATCGCGCGGGCCGCCTTCGACAACACCGGGCAGGTCTGCCTGGGCACCGAGCGCGTCTACGTGCAGCGGCCGATCTTCGACCGCTTCGTGGCGGCGCTGGGCGAGCGCGCCCGCGGCTTCAAGCTGGGCCGTCCGAAGGATCCCGGCGTCAACCTGGGTCCGCTGATCTCGCAGCGCCATCGCGACAAGGTGCTGGGCTACTACGCCCGCGCCCGTGAAGAAGGCGCCACGGTGGTGGCCGGCGGCGGCGTGCCGGACATGCCGGACGACCTGGCCGGCGGCGCCTGGATCCAGCCCACGGTCTGGACCGGCCTGCCGGAAAGCTCGGCCGTGATCCAGCAGGAGATCTTCGGCCCCTGCTGCCACATCGCGCCCTTCGACACGGAAGAAGAAGCCGTCGCCCTGGCCAACGCCACGCCCTACGGCTTGGCGGCCTCGGTCTGGACCAGCAACGTGGGCACCGCCCATCGCATGGGACAGGCCCTGGAAGTGGGCATCTGCTGGATCAATTCCTGGTTCCTGCGTGACCTGCGCACGGCCTTCGGCGGAGCCAAGCAGTCCGGCATCGGCCGCGAGGGCGGTGTGCATTCGCTTGAGTTCTACACGGAGCTGCGCAATGTCTGCGTGAAGCTCTGACCTGTAAGCAGGCCTTAGTACCGGCAGGCGCCGCGCAGAACGGCGCCGCCGTCCATCCCCCAAGGAGACTTAGCATGCAAGCATACGCACGCGGCCTGTCCGCGCTGGCCGCGGTCGCGGCCCTGACCGTGGCCAACGCCGCAATGGCGGACATCCGCATCGGCTTTACCGGGGTGCTGTCCGGCCCCCAGGCGGCATTGGGCCAGGATCAGTACGACGGCCTGATGTTGGGCATCGAGCAGCTGGGCGGCAGCCTGGGCGGCCAGAAGGCGGTGGTGATCCGCGACGACGACCAGCTCAAGCCCGACGTGGGCGCGCAGATCGTGCAGAAGTTCATCGAGAAGGACAAGGTCGACGTGATCGTCGGCCTGGGCTTTTCCAATGTGCTCATGGCCGAACTGCGGCGCATCAAGGAATCGGGCGTGGTGGCGCTGTCCACCAACGCCGGACCCGCGCCCATCGCCGGCCGCATGTGCCTGCCCAATCTGTTCGTGCTCGGCTGGCAGAACGACAGCATGTCCGAAGCCATGGGCAAGTACGTCAAGGATCAGGGCTACAAGCGCGCCTACCTGATGTCGTCCAACTACCAGGCCGGCAAGGACAAGCTGGCGGGCTTCAAGCGCTTCTATGGCGCCGCTCCCGCCGACGAGATCTACACCCAGCTGGGGCAGCTGGATTACTCGGCCGAGATCTCGCGCATGCAGTCGGCCTCGCCCGACGCGCTGTTCGTGTTCTATACCGGCGGGGTGGGCGTGAACTTCGTGCGCCAGCTGCGCCAGGCCGGCCTGATGGAAAAGCTGCCGTTCTTCTCGGAAAGCCTGATCGATTCCAACACGCTGACCGCGCTGAAAGAGCAGGCGGTGGGCGCGATCTACGGCACGCCTTGGGCCACCACGCTGGACAACCCGCAGAACCGCAAGTTCGTCGAGGCCTTCAAGGCCAAGTACGGCCGCTTGCCGTCGGAATATGCGGTGGGCGGCTATGACGCGGCGTTCCTGTTGGATACCGCCATCAAGCAGCAGGGCGGCAAGGTCGGCGACAGCAAGGCCCTGGCCGCGGCGGTGAAGGCGGCCGGCGCCAACTTCCCCACGGTGCGCGGCAAGTTCCGCTTCAACAGCAACAACATGCCGGTGCAGGACCTGTATGCCTACCAGGTCGTGAAGGAAGGCGACGGCGTGGGCTTGAAGCAGCTGGCCAAGGTGTTCACCGACCATCAGGACGCCTACGTGGCCGACTGCCCGCTGAAGTAACGTCCCGGGAGACGCCCCATGAACGGATCCTTGCTGTTGTCGCAGATGCTTAATGGCCTGCAGCTCGGCGCCTTGCTGTTCCTGCTGTCCTCGGGGCTGACCCTGATCTTCGGCATCATGAACTTCATCAACCTGGCGCACGGGTCGCTGTATATGATCGGCGCCTTCCTGGGCGCCACCGCCTACAACGCCAGCGGCTCGTTCGCCTTCGCCATCCTGGCGGCGGTGACGGGCAGCGGCCTGGTGGGGGTGGCGCTGGAACGCCTGATTGCGCGGCCGCTGTACAAGCATGATCACCTCTATCAGGTGCTGGCCACCTTCGGGCTGATGATGTTCTTCAATGAACTGGCCTCGGTCATCTGGGGCAGCCGGCCGTACTACGCCGCCGTGCCGCAGGGGCTGGAAGGGGCGGTCAGCCTGTTCGGCAACGACTATCCGGTGTATCGCCTGATGATCATCGGCGTGGGCGCGCTGGTGGCGGTCGGCGCCTGGTTCCTGATCCAGCGCACGCGCTTCGGCATGCTGATCCGCGCCGGCGCCAGCAATGCGCCCATGGCCAGCGTGCTGGGCGCCAACGTGGACCTGCAGAAGACGCTGCTGTTCCTGCTGGGCGCGGTGCTGGCCGGCGTGGCGGGCGCGCTTGCGGGGCCGATCCTGTCGGTGCAGTCCGGCATGGGTGAGCCGGTGCTGATCCTGGCGCTGGTGGTGATCGTCGTGGGCGGCATCGGCTCGGTGCGCGGCACGCTGGTCGCGGCGCTGCTGATCGCGATGATAGACACGCTGGGCCGGGCCTTCCTGCCCGACATGTTGCGCGCCGTGTTCGACGCTTCCGTCGCCAATGCGGTCGGGCCGGCGCTCGCCTCCATGCTGATCTACGTGCTGATGGCCGTGGTGCTGGCGTTCCGGCCGCAAGGCCTGGTCTTCTCGGCGCGGCGTTGACGCGCGCTTGTACTGGGGTTGGATCATCATGCAAGAACACACATACCGGCGCTGGGCGCTGCCTTTGCTGTTCCTGGTCCTGGCCGGCGTGCCTTTCGTGGCGCAATGGCTGGGTGAACCGTTCTACGTGACGCTGGGCGCGCGCATCCTGATCTATGCGCTGGCCGCGCTGGCGCTGAACCTGGTGCTGGGCTTTGCCGGACTGGTGAGCTTCGGCCACGCCATGTTCCTGGGCCTGGGCTGCTATGCCGTGGGCATTCTCAGCTATTACGGGTTTGGCAACGGCTGGCTGCAGCTGGCCGTGTGCATCGCGGTGTGCGCGCTGGTGGCGCTGATCGTCGGCACGGTCTGCCTGCGGACCTCGGGCATAGGCTTCATCATGATCACGCTGGCGTTTGCGCAGATGTTCTATTTCCTGGCGGTCAGCCTGCGCGAGTACGGCGGCGACGACGGCCTGAACATCTACGAAGCCAGTTCCTTCGGCCTGTTCGACCTGGGCGGCAGCCAGCCCGTGTACTGGGCGGCCTGGGCGGTGCTGCTGGTGTCCAGCCTGGCGATGCTGCGCCTGCGCCGCTCGCCCTTCGGCATGATCCTGCGCGCCACGCACGCCAACCCGCGCCGCGTGGACGCGCTGGGCTATTCGGTGTTCGGCGTGCGCCTGACGGCCTACGTGGCCTCCGGTGTGCTGACCGGCGTGGCCGGGCTGCTGCTGGCCAATCTGACCGCCTTCGCTTCGCCCAGCTATATGTCGTGGCCGGTGTCGGGCGAACTTATCGTCATGGTGGTGATAGGCGGGCTGGGCAATGTGCTGGGGCCGATTTTCGGCGCCGTTGCCTATCTGCTGATGGAAGAGGCCTTCAAGAGCATGACGCAGCATTGGATGCTGCTGATGGGGCCGGCGGTGGTGGTCATCGCCATGGTGGCCAAGGGCGGCTATGCCAATTCCCTGGCCTGGCTGCGGCGTCCGCCGCCTGCCGCGCCGACGGTCCAGCCCCCGGCCGCGGGTGAACAACAGGACCGCCGCCCGCCGGACGCGATCGCCAAGGAGGCTTCGGCATGAGCATGCAAACCGCAGCCGCGCCCGTTGGATTGTCCACGCAGGACCTGGTGCGCCGCTTCGGCGGCCTGAAGGCGACAGACGGCGTGTCGCTGGACGTGGCGCCTGGCGAACTGCACGCGCTGATCGGCCCCAACGGCGCGGGCAAGACGACTTTGATCAACCTGCTGTCGGGCGAACTGCGGCCCGATCGCGGCGCCGTGCGCCTGGGCGCCGCCGACGTTTCCCGCGCCTCGGTGCAGGAACGCGTGGCGCTTGGCATGCTGCGCTCCTATCAGGTGACCTCGGTGTTCGACAGCTATACGGTGCTGGACAACGCCTGCCTGGCAGCCTTGCGCAAGCGCCGCCGGCGCCTGTCGGCCTGGACCGCCTTGCGCGATTGCGCCGACGTGGTAAGCGCCGCGACCGCGGCGCTGCGGGCCTGCAAGCTGGAAGACGTGGCCGAGGCCCAGGTGGACAGCCTGGCCTATGGCCAGCGCCGCCAGCTGGAGATCGCCATGGCATTGGCGGGCGAGCCGTCGGTACTGCTGCTGGACGAGCCCATGGCCGGCATGAGCGCGGCGGAAAGCGCGGGCGTGATCGCCTTGCTGCAAAGCCTGAAGGGCCGCTACACCATCGTACTGGTCGAACACGATATGAACGCCGTGTTTGCGCTGGCCGACCGCATCAGCGTGCTGGTCTACGGCAAGGTCATCGCCACCGGCAGCGCGGAACAGATACGCAACCATCCCGACGTGCGCCGCGCCTATCTCGGCGACGACGCCGACGCATAAGGAGCCGCCATGTTGAGCATCAGCGGATTGACGGCGGCCTATGGGCATTGCCAGGCCTTGTTCGGCGTAGACCTGGACGTGGGCCAGGGCGAGGTCGTCGGCCTTATCGGCCGCAACGGCATGGGCCGCAGCACCGTCATCAAATGCCTGTTCGGCCTGCTGCCGGCCAGCCAGGGCAGCATTCAGTATGGCGAGCGTTCCCTGCGCGGACTGGCGCCGTACCGCATCGGCCGGTTGGGCCTGTCGCTGGTACCCGAAGGGCGCCAGATCTTCCCGACGCTGACGGTGGAAGAAAACCTGGTCGCCACGGCTATACACCGCGGCGGCGGCCGCGGCTGGACGCTGGAACGCGTGTATGAGCTGTTTCCGCGCCTGCACGAACGCCGCGCCAACCTGGGCACGCAGCTATCCGGCGGCGAGCAGCAGATGCTGGCGCTGGGCCGGGCGCTGATGACCAACCCGAGCCTCTTGGTGCTGGACGAAGCCACCGAAGGGCTGGCGCCGGTGGTGCGCGCCGAAATCTGGCGCGTGCTGGCGCAATTGAAAGCCGAAGGTCTATCGATGATCGTGGTGGACAAGAACACCACGGCCTTGCTGCGCCTGTCGGACCGCAACGTCATCCTCGACAAGGGCGTGACGGTGTGGCGCGGCAGCTCGGCGGAATTGTCCCAGCGGCCCGACCTGGTGGCCGCCTACGTAGGAGTCTGAGATGAGATTGCAGGACAAGGTGGCGCTGGTCACCGGCGCGGCCGGTGGCATCGGACTGGCGATCGCGCGGCGCTTCGCGGCCGAGGGTGCATACGTGCTGCTGGCCGACCGCAAGGAGGCCGAACTGATGGCCGCGGCCCGCGCGCTGGGCGATCGCGCCGCCGCGCTGGTGGCGGACGTGACCGATCCGGCTGATGCCCAGAAGCTGGCCGACGAGTGCGTGCGGCGCTGGGGCGGCCTGGACATCTGCGTCTGCAACGCCGGCGTGATCCGCGCGGCGGACTTCCTGGACCTGAAGCTCGAAGACCTGGATGCGGTCATGAACGTCAATGTGCGCGGCACCTTTCTGGTCGCACAGGCCGCCGCGCGCGCCATGGTGGCTGGCGGACGCGGCAACGGCGCCATCGTGACGCTGTCCTCGATGACGGCGGAACTGGCGATGCCGGACCAGCTGGCCTACGGCGCCAGCAAGGGCGCGGTGCGCCAGATGACCAAGTCGATGGCGCTGTCCCTGGCGCCGCACGGCATCCGCGTCAACGCCATCGGCCCCGGCAGCATCGACACCGAAATCCTCGCCACGATCACCAGCAATCCCGCAGCCCGCAGGACCGTGCTGTCGCGCATACCGATGCAGCGCCTGGGATCGACGGACGAAGTCGCCAAGGTGGCGGTGTTCCTGGCCAGCGATGACGCCAGCTACGTCACCGGGCAGACGGTGTACGCGGATGGCGGCCGGCTGGCGCTGAACTATACGGTGCCGGTGCAGGAGTAGGGCGGGGCAGGCCGAGGCCGGATACGCTTCGACAGCAAGAAGGGCAGGGTGATAAATTTCCACGCGTCATCCGGAACACAAACCCTGCCCATGAAAACCGCCCCGATTACCTCCTCCCGGGATGCCGCCTGGCTGCAACTGCGCATGGCGCTCTGGCCTGACGCGTCAGCGTCTGAGCATCAGGAAGACATGGAGGATCAGGTTTGCGCGCCGGACCGATACGTCCAGTTCCTGGCGCGCGCCGACAACGGGCAGGCGATCGGCCTTGCCGAAGCTGCGATCAGGACGGACTACGTCAATGGCACCGACTCCAGTCCCGTGGCGTTCCTGGAGGGCCTGTATGTCATGCCCGAGGCCAGGCGACAGGGCGCGGCCAGGGCCTTGATCGACGCCGTCCGGGCATGGGCGCGGGACAGGGGCTGCAAAGAGCTGGCCTCGGATACCGCGCTGGACAATGTCGTGAGCCAGGCCGCGCATACGCGTCTGGGGTTCAGGGAGACGGAACGGGTCGTCTATTTCAATATGCCGATCTGAGGCGCCAACGCTGGCTTTGCATTGCGAGTAAGGTATGGGCTGGAGGCCCTGATTTTCCGGCACGTTGGCCTGTGCCCTTCAGCGGGAACCTGAATACCATGAAGATATTCCGTCCGGCGCTGCGGACCGTCCTTGCCGCGGCCGCATGCACCTTGATCGCCGCCTGCGCGGATAAACCTCCCCAGCAAACCGAGCTGGACTATCGCAGCCGCGCGCCTTCCACGGGACAGGGCAAGAGCGATACCCCCGGCTCCTCGGACCAACGCTTGACCATACAATCCGGCGAAGGAGAGCGCTTGAACCTGCCCTGGTTCGTGCGGGATGCGCAGGACTGGATCAACAGCAACTGACATATGACCAAGCCCATGACCATGCGACGGATTTTCCTGGCGCTTGCCGCGCTGGCCGTGTCGCCGGCCATCAACGCCCAGACGCCTTCCAAGCCTGCCGCCTGGACCCCGCCGGGCCCGACCGCATGCAGCTTCTCCGGATGGACGACGAACGATAAGCCTGCCATCCAGGTGCGCGCGGCGGCATCCGCCCAGGCGGCGGTGGTGGGCAGCCTGCCGACGACTCGTGGCGACGGCCCTGATCCCGAGATCGACTACTACAGCGTGACCTTCGACGTGACCGAGGCGCGCGACGGCTGGCTCAAGATCAAAAATGCCAGCGACGACAAGACCGGCGACGAACAGAGCAAGCCGCGACCCGTATATCGGGGCGAGGGTTGGATCGAGGCCGCGGATGCGCAGGTCGGCATCCAGTCTGCGCGCGGCTACGCCCGCCCCGACACCGGCAGTGAACGGTTGCTGGATCTGGGCAGCGACTGGCTGACCGAAAGAGCTACGCTGCGCGGCATCGCCGCCTGCGAAGGCGAGTGGCTGTTGCTGGACTACCAGATGCGCAACAGCGACACGTTCGAGCCGCTGGCGTCCAAGGACCGCACGCGGGGACGGGCGTGGTTTCGCGGCGTCTGCTCGTCGTCGGAGACGACTTGCGACATGCGGTCGGTGGACAAGTGAGCAGACGAGCAGGCGTTCGTGCGAGTCCAATTTATTGACATATCGGGAAATCCCGATATCATGGCGCCATGGATCTGCTCGAAATATTCAAAGCCCTCTCCAACCGTACGCGCCTTGAGATCCTCAAAGGACTGAAGGACCCCGCCAAGAACTTCCCGCCCCAGGACGAGGGCGACGTTCATACGGTGGGGGTCTGCGTCAGCAGCATCCAGGAAGGCGTGGGGCTGTCGCAGTCCACGGTGTCCGACTATCTGGCGACGCTGCAGCGCGCGGGCCTGGTGGAAGCCAGGCGCATCGGGCAGTGGACCTACTACAAGCGGAACGAAGCAACCATACGTGCTCTTGCCGGGCTCATCGGGAAAGAGCTGTAATTTTTTTGCAGGTAAATATCGGTATTTCCCGATATCCCTATTTTTCGAATCAAGGAAAACCATGAAGGCGATGACACTCAAATCATTTGGCGGCCCGGAATCGTTCGAACTCCGCGAATTGCCCAAGCCTGTGCCGCAGGCGGGACAGGTCCTGGTCCGGGTACATGCGACCTCGATCAATCCCCTGGATTACCAGGTCCGGCGCGGCGATTATGCCGATCTGGTGCCGCTGCCGGCCATTACCGGGCACGACGTCTCGGGCGTGGTCGAAGCGGTGGGGCCGGGCGTGACGGCTTTCGTTCCTGGCGACGAAGTCTGGTACACCCCGCAAATCTTCGACGGGCCGGGCAGCTATGCCGAGTATCACGTCGCCGCGGAAGGCATAGTCGGGAAGAAGCCGCTCGCGCTGAGTCATCTTGAGGCGGCAAGCCTGAGCCTGGTCGGCGGGACCGCTTGGGAAGCGCTGGTCGTGCGCGCGGGGCTGAGAGTCGGGGAGAGCATCCTGGTGCACGGCGGCGCGGGCGGCGTCGGCCATGTGGCTATCCAGCTGGCGAAAGCCATCGGAGCGCAGGTGTACACGACCGTGCGCGCCGCCAACGCCGAGTTCGCGCGCAGCATGGGCGCTGACGTGGTCATCGATTACGAAAAGGAAGACTACGTCGAGGCCGTCATGCGGGAAACGGGCGGGCGCGGCGTCGACGTCGTGTTCGATACCATCGGCGGCGACACGCTTGCGCGCAGCCCCGATGCGCTTGCGCAATTGGGGCGGGTCGTCTCGATCGTGGACATCGCCCAGCCGCAAAACCTGATCCAGGCCTGGGGCAAGAACGCGAGCTACCACTTCGTGTTCACGCGGCAGAACCGCGGCAAGCTGGATGAATTGAGCGCGTTGGTGGCGCGTGGCCGGTTGCGGCCGCACGTGGGCGCGGTCTATGGGCTTGCCGACATTGCGCAGGCTCATGCGCGGCTGGAAAGTCCCAACAATGGTATCCAAGGAAAGATCGCGATTGCCGTCGCGCCGTCGGCGTACCTTCAGTGCGGGGGGTAGGGCTTCGAGGTCGCGGACGTCGGCGTTCTTTAGTCGCCGAGGCTGCCCTGCGCCATTCCGATGCTCGCCCCGGTGGGGCTGTGCTTCGGATGGCTCCGGGGTCCTCGGCTGGCAGTCGCCTAATGCGTTGGTTTCGGACCCGATCATGGGCAGATGCCGTGAGGCGGGGGCCGGACGGAGGGATCCGAAGCGCAGCCCCACCGGGGCGAGCATCGGAATCCCGCAGTCCGGACGCCGGCGACTCAAGAACCCCGCCTCACAACACCGAAGCGGCAGGGTCTCGGGCTTGCGGACGTCGGCGTTCTTTAGCCGCCGAGGCTGCCCTGCGCCATTCCGATGCTCGCCCCAAAGGGGGCTGCGCTTCGGATGGCTCCGGGCCGCCTCGGCTGCAGTCGCCTAATGCGGTGGCTTCAGGCCCCGTTCATGGGCAGATGCTGTAAGCCGGTGTCCGGGCGGAGGAGGCGAGACCTTATATCGCGCCATGCGCGGCGATATTCCGATACTGCCCTTTGAAATACAGCAATGGCTGCGTGGAAGCAGCGATTTGCAGATCCAACGCTTTCACCTCGCCAATCACGATCAGGTGATCGCCTGCGGCGTGTTCGGCATAAATCTCGCAATCAAGCCAATGCAGGCTGCCGGCAATGATCGGGTTACCCAGCGGCGATTCCTGCCAGTCCACGTCGTGCCACTTGTCCGTGCCGCGCTGCGCGAATTGGTTGGAAATCCTGACTTGCTCGTCGGAGAGAATATTGACTACGAATCGACCCGCCTGGCGAATTTTGGGATAACTGGCCGAACTGCACATCACATTGAACGACACCAACGGCGGATTCATCGAAACGCTGTGGAATGACTGGCAGGTGAAGCCTATCGGCTCGCCTTCGATCTGCGATGTGATTACCGTGATGCCGGACGCGTAGTGCCCGAGAGCTTCGCGAAAGCGCCTGGGCTCGATCGCAGTACTGGAAAGTGACATAGTGGGGGTTGAATACTGGGTGCAGCTCGATTTGGTCGTCGCGAGCCGCGCGACGACCATTTCCGCCTGGGAATCAGTTCGAGAGTTCCCGGCGGACGATTTCCGCGCCGGCGCTCAAGGCGCTCAGCTTGCCTCGTGCGACTGCGCGGGACAAGGGAGCCATGCCGCAGTTGGTGCAAGGATAGAGCTTGTCGGCATCGACAAACTGAAGCGCCTTGCGCAGGGTGTCGGCGACTTCCTCGGGAGTTTCAATGGTGTTGGTTGCCACATCAATGGCGCCCACCATCACTTTCTTGCCCCGGATGAGTTCGATCAGATCCATAGGGACGCGCGAGTTCTGGCATTCCAGCGAGACGATGTCGATACTGGATTTTTGCAGCTTGGGAAAAGCCTCTTCGTATTGCCGCCACTCCGATCCCAGCGTCTTCTTCCAATCCGTATTGGCCTTGATGCCATAGCCATAGCAGATATGGACGGCGGTTTCGCACTTGAGCCCTTCAATGGCTCTTTCCAGCGTGGCCACGCCCCAATCATTCACCTCGTCAAAGAACACGTTGAATGCGGGCTCGTCAAACTGGATGATGTCGACACCCGCAGCCTCCAGCTCCCTGGCTTCCTGATTGAGAATCTTGGCGAATTCCCACGCCAGCTTTTCGCGGCTTTGATAGTGGCCGTCGTAAAGCGTATCGATCATCGTCATGGGACCCGGCAAGGCCCATTTGATCGGTTGCTTGGTCTGCTGGCGCAAGAACTTGGCATCTTCGACGAACACCGGCTTGCGGCGCGCCACGGCGCCCACAACCGTCGGCACGCTCGCATCGTAGCGGTCGCGGATCCTGACGGTCTTGCGGTTCTCGAAGTCCACGCCTTCCAGGTGCTCGATGAACGTCGTCACGAAATGCTGACGCGTTTGTTCGCCATCGCTGACGATATCGATGCCGGCGTGCTGCTGTTCCTGCAGCGACAGACGCAGCGCATCCTGCTTGCCTTCGGCCAAGCCCTGGTCCTGCAATTTCCAGGGCGACCAGAGTTTCTCGGGTTCAGCAAGCCAGGAGGGTTTAGGCAAGCTGCCGGCAGTGGAAGTAGGGAGCAATTTTTTCACAATAGATGCCTTGATATTTTTGATTGGTCAAAGAGGGTAGTTGGCGGACCACTGCTCAAGAATCGCCTGGTGCGGTTTGATGAAGTGTTCCTCGACAAACCTTCCCTGCTCGATAGCCAATTGGCTACGCTCCTCTCGATCGTAGACAATCCGGGTCAAGGAATAATCCTGATGCTTCAAACTGGGCTGGTAGGATTTTCCTGCCGCGGAGTTCGCGTTGTAGATCTCTGGCCGGTATATCTTCTGGAAGGTATCCATCGTGCTGATGGTGCTGATCAGCTCCAGATTGGTGTAGTCGCTCAGCAAATCGCCGGAAAAGTAAAAAGCCAAAGGCGCGGCGCTGTTCGGCGGCATGAAGTAGCGGACCTTCATGCCCATCTTCTTGAAGTATTCGTCAGTCAGGGAATATTCATCCTGCTGATACTCAACGCCCAGTACAGGGTGCTGGTTTTCAGTCCGATGATAGGTCTTGCTGCTCGATACGCTCAGGCATATCACGGGCGGCTTGCTGAAGTGCTGCTTGTAAGTGCTTGAATTCACGAAGCACTTGAACAGCTTCCCGTGCAGGTCTCCGAAGTTCTCTGGAGCGCTGAATACCGGCTGGTTCTTGGTGTGTTCCAGCAGCAGCACGCTGAAGTCATAATCCCGCACGTACGAGGAAAAGTTATTCCCGACGATGCCTTCGATGCGTTCGTTGGTCTTTTTGTCGACGATGCTCGTCTTCAGTATTTCGATCAAGGGGAGGGCATTGCCGCTGCTTGCGCCGGGGATGCTCATCTCGACGGAAATGATCTCAAGGTTGACGGCATAGCGGTCGCCCTTGGGATTGTCCCAATGTGCCAGGGCATTGAAGCGGTTGTCGATCATCCGGAGGGTGTTGCGCAGGTTCTCCTGGCGACTCGTGCCCCGGGCCAGATTGGCGAAGTTGGTTGTGATCCGCGTATTGTCTGAAGGACGATAGTCCTCATCGAAACAAATGCTCTTGATGGCAAATGCAAACTCTTTACTCATGGTGCTCTGCTGCCCTGAATCCTGAGATAAAACCCGCGTCTATTTCCTGCTTTTCCAGCGCTGCCTGTTTTCTTTCTTTATTCAGCAGTCTTGACTTTGGCGGTACAGGGGGCGTAGTTTATGTCGGGCAATCCATGAATAAAAGTGAATTGATCTAATGGATCAATTAGTCTGATTCATGGATGAGCGCGCGGCCGATCTGCCGGAAGATCAGACCGCCTGGCGAGCAGCAGCAGCCGCGAATCAAGCCGTGGCAGGCTTTTTCGCTTGTTCAATGAACGCGCGCAGATAGTCGATGCCGATATCTGCCTCGCGTGCACCCAGATAGATGTGTTTGGCAATGCCTTTCTTGCCCAAGCGGACTGGCACCACATGCATCGTGTCCGCGTACTCCAGCACCAGCCACCGCGGCAACGCCGCCACCCCACGGCCGCTGGCGACCATTTGCAGCATGATGTCGGTGGTCTCGATGGCCTTGTGGCGCTTGGGTATGATGCCGGCCGGCGTCAGGAACATGTTGTAGATGTCGAGCCGGTCCACCGGCACCGGATAAGCCACCAGTACCTCGTTGGCAAGCTGTTTGGGAGTGACGTACTCCTCCCGGGCAAGAGGGTGGTTGCCGGCGACGACCAGCACTTGTTCGTAGTCGAACACGGGCTCGAACACGAGCCCGGGTTTGTTCAGCGGGTCAGGCGTGACCAGCAGGTCGATTTCGTAGCCGAACAGCGCCCCGATGCCGCCGAACTGGAATTTCTGCTTCACGTCCACGTCCACATCCGGCCAGGCTGCCAGATACGGCGAGACGATCTTCAGCAGCCATTGATAGCAGGGATGGCATTCCATGCCGATGCGCAGCGACCCGCGTTCTCCCTGGGCGAACTGGCGCAGTCGTTCTTCGGCCAGGGTCAGTTGCGGCAATACCCGGTTGGCCACCGCCAACAGGTATTGGCCGGCTTGCGTGAGCCTCAGGCTGCGGCCTTCGCGCAGCCAGATGTCGGTGCCCAGTTGCTGCTCCAGCTTTTTCATGCTGTGGCTCAGGGCCGACTGCGTCACGTGCAGGACGCCTGCGGCGGCAGTCAGCGAACCCTGCTTTTCGACCTCCTGCACGATGGATAGATGGACACGATCAAGCATGATGAAAATTCATGGTTTATTGAGATAAAACCATTTTACTTAATCGTTTCGCTCTATCAGAAGGTCCCGCGCACCGTCAGCGTCGCGTTGCGGGGCTCGCCGTAGAAGCTGCCCCAGCCCGGCGCGCCTATCGTCTGGTAGTAGGTCTTGTCGAACAGATTGTTCACGTTCAATGCCGCCGACCAGTTCTTGTTGATCTTGTAGCCGATGCGTGCATTCCAGACGGCGTACGGCGCCTGCGAGACCCGCACCGAGCGGGTTTCCGTGTAGCTGCCGGTCTGGTAGTTCACGCCGCCGCCCAAGGTCCACGCCGACCATTCGCCGGGCAGGCGGTAGTCGGACCACAGGCGCAGGATGTGCTTGGGCGTCACCGTGCGTCCAAAGTTGGTGCTCGATACCTCGGTGTCGTCCAGGAACTTCAGGGTGTTGAAGGTGTAGCCGGCAAACAGCTGCCAGCCCGGGGCCACCTCGCCGCTGATTTCGGCGTCCACGCCCTGGCTGCGTACCTTGCCGCTGGACAGATAGCAGATGTCGCCCACGGTGCAGGCGCTGACCAGGTCTTGCTGGGCGCGGTTCTTCTGGTCGACGCGGAAGAGAGCGACCGAGGCGTTGACCCGGCCATCGAGCAGCTCGCCCTTGATGCCGGCTTCGTAGTTCTTGCCCATGATGGGGTCGAGTATCTGGCCCGACGCGTCCACGGCGTTCTGCGGCTCGAAGATTTCCGCAAAGCTGACATAGCCGGACCACTGGGGATTGAAGGCGTAGATCAGGCCGCCGTACGGTGTGACGACGCCGTTTTCCTTGTAGGGGTCGGTGTACTGCTTGCCGTCGTCGCGGTACTTGCCGGTGTTCTCGTACCAGCTGACGCGGGCGCCCGCCACCAGCGTCAACGGATCGGCCAGCTTGAAGCGGCCGACGCCGTAGACGCCGGTCTGCTTCATCGTGATGACGGTCGCGGCGCCGCGGTAGGCATTCTCGCGCAACCAGTCGTCGGTGGGCTCGGGCACGTGGTGATCCGGGTCCCAGACGTTTACGGCGCGGTTCAGGCGCGCGGTCGCGAAATCGTTCTTGCTGGTCAGTTCGTTGATGCTGGCGCCCACGCTGATCGAATGCTTGCGGCCCAGCGCCTCAAACGCGCCGTCCACATCCAGGTTGAGCGCCTTGTTGTGCGTGGAGAAATCGAAGATGCCGGCGTACATCGTCGGCCCCAGCCCGGTGGCCGGATTGACCGCGCCTTCGGTGAAGGCGTATTTGGAATCGTTGGACTCCTGGGTGGAAGTCCCGGTGAGTTTCAGCGACCAGTCCTGGTTGAAGCGGTGCGCAAGCTCGGCGAACACGGTGGTCTGCTTGCCGTTCCAGCGGTTCCAGTCTTGCGAGAGCGAGGTCGAACGCTTCAGCCCGATGTCGTCGCCGTTGGTGTAGTGGGGCAGGCCGTGGAAGAACGGCGTGGATCGCAGTTCTTCGTAGCTGACGCCGCCGGTCAAGGTGGTGGCGGGGCCCAGGTCGTAGCTGAGTACGCCATACAGCACACCGGTGCGGCTGTCGGCGTTGTCGTAGAAGTAGTCCCGGTCGTTGTAGCTGGCCACGGCGCGTCCGCGCAGGGAGCCCGACGCGTTCAAGGGGCCGGTCGCATCGATGTCGGCGCGGTAGTTGTTCCAGGAGCCGCCGCTGGCTAACAACTGCACCTGGTTTTCGGCCAGCGGCCGCTTGCGCACCAGGTTGACCGCGGCGCTGGGCGAGCCGGCGCCCTGCAGCAGGCCGGTGGCGCCGCGGATGATTTCGACGCGGTCCAGGATCACGGTGCTGCTGGTGAAGCTGTTGGCCTGGGGGTAATAGAACGCGCGGTTGACGCCGTCGAACTGGTAGCTGTCGACGCGGAAGCCGCGCGAGAACACATAGTTGCCGCCCATCGGGCTCTTGTAGAGCGTCATGCCGGTGCTATTGGCCAGCACGTCGTCCAGCGTGTTGGCGTTCTGGTCGTCCATGCGCTGGCGCGTCACCACCGTGACCGACTGCGGAATCTCCTTCAGGGTCTGCTCGCCCTTGCCTATGGTCACGAACCCGCTGGTATAGCTGCCCGTGCCTTCGGTGACGGCCGGGTCGGCCATGCCGGTCACCGTGACTGGCGCGAGCGTGGTCGCGTCGCCCTGCGGAATGCGGCGCAGGTGATAACCCTCTCCGTTGGCGTTGGCCACGGCTTGCAGGCCCGTGCCTGCGAGCAGGCGCGTGAGGCCCTGTTCCGCGGTGTAGCGGCCTGTAAGCCCTTGCGTCATCACCCCGCGGGTCAGCGTCGGCGACGCGGCCACGGTGACGTTGGCGGCGACTCCGAACTGGCCCAGCGCTTCGTCCAGCGTCGTGGGGGCGATGGCGAAGGCGACCCCTTGCGCGGTCGCGGGCTGGGCCCAGGACACGGCGGGCGCGGCGAGCGGGGCCATTGCGGCCAAGGCCAGATGGACGGCAAGGCGCAAGCGCGCCGGGACTGCCCCGGGGGTCTGGGGCGCGGCAAGAGTAGAGGGTGTATGGCGTGCTGCCATGAGGGCTTCCTGGTTCGTCGATGGGTAAGGCCAGACCGCGGGCGCCTCGGGTCTGTCTCTATGTCTAACGAACCACATCCGAAAATCTTCGCCGTCGTTACAAATTTCCTGGAAGACCGCCCAGGCTGAGGCTCTGCACGTCAGGCGCGATCGACGCTGACCCAGTAGCGCGTGCGGTATCGCAGCCTCAGGTCCAGCACGCCGGCCAGGACTTCCAGCGCCCGGTCGGTGTCGTCGATGCGGAACGCCCCGGTGACTTCGAGGTCCGCCACCCTGGGGTCGCAACGCAGGATGCCGACGCGGTAGCGCCCCAGTTCCGCGAGGAACTGGTCCAGCCGCATGCGGTTCGCGACCAGCATGCCGGCGGCCCAGGCAGGCTCCGTGCCGTCGACACGGATTGCGGGAGCCAGCGTGCGTCCGTCGAATTCCGCCTGTTCGCCGGCATGCACGACCCGCCCGGCGGGATCCACGCGCACAGCCCCTTCAAAGACGGCAAGGCGCGTCGAGCCATCGCTGTCGTCCAGCTGGCGGACGGTAAAGCGCGTGCCCAGCGGCGTGAGCAGGCCGTGCCGGGTCTGCACGCTGAAGGGGCGTCCGGCGCCATCCGCGCCCGTTGAGATCAGGATTTCTCCGCTGCGCAGCGTGACGCGGCGTTGCTGCGCGTCGTAGCGCAACGCCACGGCAGTGTCGGTGTTCAGCGTCAGGAGGGTGCCGTCGGGCAGGGTCATGGTCCGCTGCTCGCCGGTGGCGGTGCGATAGACGGTGCTGCCTTCCCACCAGCCTTCGCGCGCGCCCGCCCATGCCAGCGTGCCCAGGCAGATGCCGCCCGCGGCCCATTTCATGACGCTGCGGCGCGAACGCTGCTCGCAGTAACGCAGGATGGTCTGGCTGGCGGCGCCTTCGGACACCTTGCCGGTGTTGATGGTGTGGACCTCGCGCCCGATGCCCTGCAGGCGCTGCCAAGCCAGTTCGTGGCGCGCGTCTGCCTGACGCCAAGCCGCACAGGCGGCTTGCGTGGCCGCATCGGGCGCGTCCCCGGTCCGCATCATCCAGAGCGCCGCCTGCTTGATGATGTCGGGATGCAGCCGTTCGGCTTGGGCGGCGTTCATGCGTACAGCACCGCGTAGCAATGCTCCCAGGCCTTGACGATGTCGCGCTGCACGGCCGCCACCGAAATGTCGAGCTGCTGGGCGATGTCGCGGTAGGGCAGGCCTTCCACCTGCGCCAGCACGAAGACCCGGCGCGCCCGCGGCGGCAACTGCTCCAGCATGCGGCATACGGCGTTCAGCGCCTCCATCACCAGCGCATGCGTTTCGGGACTGGGCTCGACGGCCTCGCTGCGCGAGGCCAGCGTTTCCAGATAGGCCTGTTCCACCGCGCGGCGGCGCGACTGGTCGATAAGGAGGCGCTTGGCGACGGTGGTGAGGAAACCGCGCGGCTCGGCGAACGCCGCGCGCGACTCGCTGCGCATGACGCGTTCGAAGGTGTCGTGCGCCAGGTCCGCGGCGTTTTCGGTGTTGCCGCTGAGCCGGCGGCGCAGCATCTGCACGAGCCAGCCGTGATGCTCTCGATACAGGCTGACGAAATCGTCGGAGGAGGCAAAGTCGGCGCTAGGCAAGGGGGCTTCCGTTCAAACGCTAATGGGAATGATTGCTAATTGTATAGGATCATCATTCCGGGCGTGCCTCGCGATGCCGCGCCGCATTGGCCAGATCCGCAATCGGCGCCAGCAACCCCCGATCAAAACTCTCCATCGCCGCGCCCGCGCGCAATCTTGCGGGCCAATCGGCATGCGTCAGCGCGCCGCGCCCGAGCGAAACGAAGTCCGCTTCCTGCCGCGCCATCATCCCGTTGGCCGCCATCGGGTCATGCAGCGATCCGTTGGCCAGCACCGGGACCGCGACGTGCCGCCGCGCCAATGCCGCGAGGCTTGGGCCCTGATCTCCAAAAGCCGGACGCCAGGCCTCGAACTCGGTCGTGTGCAGGTAGTCGATGGGCTGGGCGCCCAGCGTGCGGTAGATCTGCGCCGCATCCGCCTCGCCGCCTTCCCACTTGTGGGTGAAGTCATTGACCTTGCCCTGGGAGCTGCGCACGCCCACGACATAGCGCTGCCCCGTAGCCTGGCGTACGGCCTGGATGACTTCCAGCGTCAAGCGCAGCCGGTTGTCCAGGTTGCCGCCATAGCGGTCTGTGCGCAGATTGGTGTGGGTGGTGAGGAACTGGTCCAGCAGGTAGCCGTTGGCGCCGTGTATCTCGACGCCGTCGAAGCCGGCCTCCTGCGCCCGGCGCGCGGCCTGGGCAAAGCCGTCGATGGCCTCCGCGATGTCCTCGTCCGACATGGCTTCAGGCGTCCGGTACGGCCCATCGCCCCGATAGAACGCCATCTGCTGTCCCTTGGGCTGTACGGCCGAGGGACCCTTCGTCGTGCCGCGGTATGGGTTGCCCTGCGACAGCGCACCCGCATGCATGAGCTGCGCGACGATGCGGCCGCCGTGCGCATGTACACGGTCGACCACGGCGCGCCAGGCGTCGCGCTGGGCGTCGTCGGTCAGGCCGGGCTGGAACAGGTAGCCCTGCGCATGCGCCCGGTCGGTATAGATGCCCTCGGTGATCACCAGGCCGAAGCCGCCGGCCGCGAAGGCTGCGTAGTAATCGGCCATCTGCGGCGTGGCGCGGCCATCTTCCGTGGCGCTGACGCGGGTCATGGGGGCGACGGCGAGACGATTGGCCAGGGTCAGGCCCCTTTCCAGCTGCAGCGGCGTGAACAGTCCGGCCTGCGCCGCGTCGTTCGTACGATAGTCGAGCGCGCCCATGTCAACGGCCCTCCTGCGGACGGACGGCGGCTATGGCCTCGATCTCGATCATGGCGGCCGGGTCGTAGAGCGCCTTGATCTCGGCGATCGTGTCGGCGGGGTAGGGAGCCGAGAAGTGGCGGCGGCGCAGCGTGACCACATCCCGGAAGTGCCCCATGTCGGTGACGAAGATGGTCACCTTGATGACGTCCTTCAGGCTGGAGCCGCCGGCTTCGAGCGCGCGGCGCAAGTTCAGGAAGGCTTGTTCGCCCTGGGCCAGAAAGCCGCCCTCGACGATCTTGCCGTCATCGCCGGCGCCAGCCTGGCCGGAGATGAACAGCAGATTGCCGAACTGGATGCCTTGCGACAGCAGGAAGGGTTCGTAGTTGTCGGGCTGGGTGATGACGCGCTGTAGCATGATGCGATTTCCTTCATTTATGGTTGATCTGTGAATCAGCGCGAGAATCGCTGGTCCATGCCGTAAATGTAGGAATCTGCCGGGACGCTGACAAAGGTTCATTTATCAGCTATAAGATGAGAAAATCTCATCTATTACCATGCAACGCCGATCTCTTCCGCTCTCTGGACTGCGCGTATTCGAGGCCGCCGCGCGCCTGGGCAGTTTCAAGGCCGCCGCCGAGGAACTGGCCGTCACGCCGACCGCCGTCAGCCATCAGATCCGCGCGTTGGAAGCGCAGACCGGGCTGGCGCTGTTCGATCGCCACGTGCGCAGGGTGTCGCTGACCGAGGCGGGCGCACAGCTCTATCCTGTGCTGCGGGATGGTTTCGATGCCTTCGAGGCGGCGCTGGCGCGTTTGACGCAGCAGCGCACGCGGATGCAGGTGACCATCTCCGCGACCAACGCGTTCACGGTGAAATGGCTGGTGCCGCGCATGGCGGATTTCCGCAGCAAGCATCCGGGCATCGATCTACAGTTGCAAGCCAGCGACGACGTGGTCGACCTGCGATCGGCCGCGGTGGATATCGCAATCCGCTATGGCCGCGGGCCGTATCCGGGCCTCGTCGCGCAGCCGCTGTTCACGGACCGCTTCGCGCCCGTGGCGAATCCGCGGCTGGGCGTGGCATCGCCGGACGATCTGGCCGGCGTGCCATTGATCCGTTTCAACTGGAAGTGGTCCCATCCGGACAATCCGACCTGGGAGCGCTGGTTCGCGGTCGCGCAGCGTTCCTTGCCGCGGCAGGCGGGCCAGTTGCGCTTTTCCGATGAAGGCCACGCCATACAGGCCGCCGTCGCCGGCCATGGCGTGGCGCTGGTCAGCCTGGCGTTGATCGCCGAAGAATTGGAAGCGGGCCATCTGGTGCAGCCCTTCGGCCCGGAGATCGCCGGGCATACCTACCATCTGGCCATGCCCGCCGACCGGCCGCCCTCGGCGCCTGTCCAGGCGGTTGCGCATTGGTTGAGCATGCAGGCGGCGGCGCAAGAACCGGGCCGCAAGAAAGCGTAGGCGGCCTGGCCGGAACCCGGGTTCGCCGTTGTCAGCGAGCCGCTTTTGCAAGCACTTCCATGGCAGCCGCCTTGGCGCGGCCGAACTCCGCATGGTCGTCCATCGACGCGGCGACGTTGGCATATGCCTGGTAGGCCAGCAGCTCCATGACCAGTTTCGCCTCGTCGGCGTCGGCTGCGATTTGCCCCTGCGCCCGGGCCTCGCGGATCAATCCGTAAAGACGCGTGCGTCCTGCTTCGCGGTATTGCTGGATGGCGTCGCGCAAGGGGCCGGGACGCGCACGATATTCGCTGCTTACTGCGGTGATGACGCAGCCGCCCGGAAGCTGGCGGGTTTCCACGAAATCGAACCAGCCGTTCATCAGGGCGCGCAGCCGCGTCAGCGGCGTGCGCTTGCGCATGGCTGGCTCGACAACCTGGGTCTGGTACAGGCCTATCGCATGGGCCAAGGCCGCCAGTTGCAGGTTTTCCTTGTCGCCGAACAGAACCTGAAGATTGCTTTTTCCCACTTCAGCCAAGTCGGCCACCTGGCCGAAGGTCAGGCCGTCCAGTCCTTCGACGGAGAGGAGCTTTACGGCTTCGTCGAGCACGCGGGCTCGCGCGCGCTCGCCGCGCAAGCGGCGGCCATCGGGTGGGGGAGAGGGGGGCAACGGTTTCATCGGACCTTGTTTTTCTGCTTGCACGGGTTTCATTCTTTCACGATACTATAAATACGATCGTACATATATAAATGTGAAGAATGAACGCTGAATTTGCGCTGCAAGCTGAAAAGAACCGCCCCTGGCGCGCCCTCGCTGTGCTGTTGACGGGCAACTTCGTGACGATCCTGGATCTCTTCATCGTCAATGTCGCATTGCCCAGCATCCAGAGCGGCTTGTCGGCATCGGATACCGATTTGCAGCTGATCGTGGTGGCTTACGCTTTGGCTTATGGCTTGTGCCTGATCAATGGCGCGCGTTTGGGCGACCTGTTCGGGCGGCGGCGCTTGTTCCTGGCCGGCATGGGGCTGTTCACCGTGGCTTCGGCGTTATGCGGGGTGGCGGTCACGCCGTGGCAGCTCATCCTGGCGCGCGCCCTGCAGGGCGTGGGGGCGGGCGTGCTGATGCCGCAAGTGCTGGCTTCGATAAGAGTGGTGTTCGAGGGCGAGGCGCGCAGGCGCGCGTTCGGCATCATGGGCGCGGTGCAGGGCGTGGCCGCAAGCATTTCGCAGTTGCTGGGCGGCATGCTCATCACGCTGAATCCGCTGGACTTGGGGTGGCGGCTGGTGTTTCTCATCAACGTCCCGATCGGCATTGCTGCATTGCTGGCGGGGCGGCGGGCGCTTCCCGAATGGCGCGCGCCGGTTCCGACGCGGGTGGACCTGCGCGGCGCGCTTGCGGGCGCTGCCGGGCTGGCCCTGATCCTGGTGCCTGTCATGGAGGGACGAGAGCATGGATGGCCCTGGTGGTCGCTTGCGGGGCCCGTGCTGGCGTTGGGTGTGCTGGCGTATTTCGTCCGCTATGAGAAAGCGCTGGCCCGGCGCGGTGGCGTGCCTGTGCTGGATATGGGGTTGTTTGCCAACCGGCCATTCGTGGCAGGCATAGGCGCGGTGTTTTTCTTTTTTTCAGCCATCAGTTCGTTCTTCTTCGCGTTGACGCTGCTGTTGCAGTTCGGGCTGGGGTTCGCGCCGCTGGCGGCGGGCGCCGTGTTCACGCCTTCGGCGCTGGCGTTCTTTGGCGCGTCGCTTGCCGGTCCGAAACTGGCCACCCGCTATGGACGCGGGGCGCTGCTGTTCGGTGTGCTGGCCTTTACCGCGGGCTTGGCGCTGTCCGCGGTTACCGCCGCCACGCAGCCCCAGAATCTGGCGCTGTTGGTGGCGTCACTGGTGCTGAATGGCGCGGGGCAAGGGCTGGTGATCCCGCTGGCATTCAACGCCATTCTGGGGGCGGTGCAGGAGGAACAGGCCGGCATGGCTTCCGGCATGCTCAGCACCTTGCAAGTCGTCGGGACTTCCGCGGGCGTGGCGGTAGTGGGCGGCGTCATCTTCACGATGCTTGAGGCCGCGGGGAGCTTGCCCGCCAGCGACGGCGCATCGATCTACGGAGGCGCGCTGGCGGCGGCCATGCTTTACAACATTGCGGCTGCGCTGCTCAGCTTCGTCCTTTTCAGGCTGGCGACGCGCCGATAGGTGCCAAGAATCCGTTCCAACATTCCCGGGTGAACTCATACAGCGCATCCTGTGCCGTCAACGGAGTGCGCCCCGCCAGCCGGGCCAGCGCATAGTGCCCCTGGCGCTGCGGGTCGGACGGGATCGGCACTTCGACCAGCAGCCCGGCTTCCTGCTGCTGCCGCGTGACGCAGATCACGCCCAGCAGCAAGGCGTCCGTGCGCAGCGCCAGTTCCACCAGCGCGTCCAGATTCTCGCAGCGGTGGGTGACCATTTGTTCCGGCGCGCCGCCCGGCCCCAGGGTTTCCGCGAGCCGCAGCGAGACTTCCGGGCTGAGGGTGGTGGATGCCACGGGGTACTGGCGGACCTGTTCTATGCCGGGCCGCTTGTGGGCAAGGATGGGATGGCCCTTGCGACACACCAGGCCCGCGCGCAGCGGGGGCAGGGCGCGGGTTTCCAGGTCGGCCGCGTCATACAGCATGCGGGCGTCGCAGACCATGGCGTCGATGCGTTCGTCGCGCAGCATTTCCAGCAAGGCGGCGGTGGCGCCCAGTTCGACGCCCACGCGTACCTGGGGATGGCGCTCTGCCATGTGGGCCAGGAAGGGCGACAGCAGCAGCGATGCGGGCGCCGGGCTCAGGCCGATGGACAGCGTGCCCGATTCGCCGCTGTGCAGTGTTTTCAGTTCGCGCTGCAGCTCCGCTTCTTCGAAGCGCATGCGGCGCGCGCGTTCGGCTACGCAGGCGCCGTAGGGCGTGAGGCGCACGCGACGGGTGCCGCGGTCGAGCAGAGGCAGGCCCAGTTCGGCTTCGAGCGCCTGGATGCTGCGGCTGAGCGCCGGTTGCGACAGGTTGACCGCCTCTGCGGCGCGCGAGTAAGTCCCGTGTTCGACCACCGCCAGCAGGTGTTTGAGTTTCTGGAAATCCATGTCCAAGCCGCATAAATACTATGAAATAAATGCATTGGAATTATAGATAGGCTGTTCGTATCATGGTCCGCAGACGGCGCCCGCAGAGGCGCCGCAAACCGTGCCCGGGACTCGCACCGCGGCGCGGCTCGTCAAATACGGAGACAGATTCGAATGAAGCAGCACTTGTTGTCGGCCGCCATCCTGGCGGCCTGCGCGGCCATGGGCGCCCAAGCCCATGCCCAGGAAGTCCAGCAGCACGCTCAGAAGCATTCCGAGGCCGCGTTGCGTCCGGCCGGCGCGGCCAGCGGCCAGGTCACGATCCGGCGCGACGGCTATGGCATGCCCCATGTGTACGCCAACACCGTGTACGGCATTTTCTATGGCTACGGCTATGCGGTGGCGCAGGACCGCCTGTTCCAGATGGAAATGGCGCGGCGCAGTACCCAGGGCCGCGTGGCCGAGGTGCTGGGCCAGCCCATGGTGGCGTTCGACAAATCCATCCGCGGCAATTTCTCGCCCGAGCGCATCCAGCGCCAATTGGCCGCGCTGCCCGTATCCGAGCGGCAGATCCTGGACGGCTATGCGGCCGGCATGAACGCCTGGATCGCGCGGGTGCGGGCCGAGCCCGGCAGCCTGATGCCCAAGGAATTCAACGATCTGCGTTTCCAGCCCGCGGACTGGACGGCCTATGACGTGGCGATGGTGTTCGTGGGCACCATGGCCAATCGTTTTTCCGATGCCAACAGCGAGATCGACAACCTGGCGCTGCTGACTGCCCTGAAGGACCAGCATGGCGACGAGCGCGCCATGCAGATCTTCAACCAGCTGCGCTGGATGACCGACAGCCGCGCGCCCACCACCGTGCCCGAGGAAGAGGGCGTGTACCGGCCCGATGGCGCCAAGCCGTCCGCCAAGCTGTCCTATGCGCTGCCGCGCTACGACGGCACGCCGCCCATGCTGGAACGCGTGGCGCGCGATCCGCAGACGCGCGGCGTGCTGGATGAGACGCCCGCGGCCGCGTCGGCACGCCTGCTGGCGCAGTTCGCGGAATCGGGGCAGCCGGGCATCGCCGGTTTTCCGACCACCAGCAACATGTGGATCGTGGGCCGCGACCACGCCAAGGACGCTCGTTCCATCCTGCTGAACGGGCCGCAGTTCGGCTGGTGGAATCCCGCCTACACCTACGGCATCGGCCTGCACGGCGCGGGTTTCGACGTGGTGGGCAACACGCCGTTCGCCTATCCCAGCATCCTGTTCGGCCACAATGCGCACGTGACCTGGGGCTCGACCGCGGGCTTTGGCGACGACGTGGACATCTACGCCGAAAAGCTCGACCCGAACGACCGCACCCGCTACTTCCACGACGGCGTCTGGAAGACGATGGAAAAGCGCACCGAGCTCATCGAGGTCAAGGATGGGCAGCCGGTGGTGATGGACGTGTACCGCACGGTGCACGGCATCGTCACCAAGTTCGACGACAAGCAGCACGTGGCCTATGCCAAGGCGCGCGCCTGGGAAGGCTATGAGCTGCAATCGCTGATGGCCTGGACCCACAAGGCGCAGTCGCGCAACTGGGACCAGTGGAAGCAGCAGGCGGCGCGCCACGCGCTGACCATCAACTGGTACTACGCCGACGACAAGGGCAACATCGGCTACGCGCACACGGGCTTCTATCCCAAGCGTCGTCCGGGCCATGATCCGCGCCTGCCCGTGCCGGGCACGGGCGAGATGGACTGGGACGGCATGCTGCCGTTCTCGACCAATCCGCAGGTCTACAACCCGCGCCAGGGCTTCATCGCCAACTGGAACAACCAGCCCATGCGCGGTTATCCGTCCACCGACCTGTTCGCCATCGTGTGGGGCCAGGCCGACCGCTACGCCGAGATCGAGACCCGCCTGAAAGCCATGACGGCCAACGGCGGCAAGGTCAGCGCGCAGCAGATGTGGGACCTGATCCGCACCACCAGCTATGCCGACGTCAACCTCCGCCACTTCCTGCCGTATTTGCAGCAGGCGGTGCAGGGCTTGCCGGCGGACGATGCGCGGGCCGGGCTGGTTGCGGGGCTGGCGTCCTGGGACGGCATGGCCACCAGCGACAAGCAGGCCGGCTACTACGACAACGCGGGACCTGCCGTGATGGACGCCTGGCTGCGCGCCATGCTCAAGCGCACGCTGGCCGACGAGATGCCCGCGGACTTTTTCAAGTGGTACAGCGCCACCGGCTATCCGACACAGGCGGCGCCCGCCACGGGTTCGGTCAACCTGACGGTGGGGGTGAAGGCGCTGTTCAACGCGCTGGCCGGCCGCGATTCGGGCGTGCCGCAGAAGTACGACTTCTTCAATGGCCAGCGGCCGCGGGACGTGAGCCTGGCCGCGCTGGACGATGCGCTGGCGGCCTTGCAGAAGACCTACGGCCAGGATCCGGCAAGCTGGCGCATACCCGCGCCGCCCATGGTGTTCGCGCCCAAGAATTTCCTGGGCGTGCCGCAGGCGGATGACAAGGCGGTGCTGAGCTTTCCGGCCACGCAGAACCGCGGCACCGAGAACAACATGACGGTGTTCGATGGCAAAGGCGTGCGCGCGGTGGACGTGGTGGCGCCGGGGCAAAGCGGTTTTGTCGCCCCGGACGGCACGCCGTCGCCCCACATCCGCGACCAGTTCGACCTGTACACCAGCTTCGGCAACAAGCGGGTCTGGTTCACGGATGCGGAAGTGCGCGCCAACGCTAAGTCGGTAGAGACGTTGCGCTATTGACGGCGTAGCCGCCCTGGTGGCTGGCCAGGCGCGCATAGACCCCTTGCCGTCTGAGCAACTGGTCGTGCGTGCCGGCCTCCGCCAGCGTGCCGCGATCCAGCACCAGGATCAGGTCGGCATCGCGTATCGTCGACAGGCGGTGCGCGATGACCAGCGTGGTCCGATGGCGCATCAGCACGTCCAGCGCGCCGCGCACCTGCATTTCCGACAAGGTGTCCAGGTGCGAGGTGGCTTCGTCCAGGATCAGCACGGGCGCGTTCTTCAGGAAGGCGCGGGCAATCGAGATGCGTTGGCGCTGGCCGCCGGATAGCTGCATGCCGCGTTCGCCCACTCGCGTCGCCAGGCCTTCCGGCAGGGCGTGCACGAAGTCCGCCAGCGCAGCCTGTTCCAGCGCGCGCGCCAGGTCCTCGGGGCTGGCTTCGGGGCGGGCCAGGCGGATGTTGCCTTCCAGCGTGTCGTTGAACAGATAGGTGTCCTGCGTCACCAGCGCCACGCGTTCGCGCAGGCCGTCGAGCTGCAGTTCCCGCAGGTCCACGCCATCGAGCTTGACCTGTCCCGCGCGCGGATCCCAGAAGCGCAGCAGCAGGCTGGCCACGGTGCTCTTGCCCGCGCCCGATGCGCCCACCACCGCCACGGTGGCGCCGGCCGGCACCTTGAAGCTCAGGTCGCGCAAGGTGTCCGCGGTCTTGCCTGGATAAGCGAAGCTCACGTGGTCGAAGGCCAGCGACAGGCCGTGGGCGGAGACGGGCGCCGGCAGCGGTCCGTCGGTCACGGGTTCGGGCTCGTTGGCGACCACGTGCAGGCGGCGGGTGGCGGCGATGGTGTCCGCCAATTGCCGGCTGACCTGCGAGATCTCGGAGACTGGCAAGAAGGTCGCCAGGGCGATCAGCACCAGCAAAGGCAGCATGCCGGCCGACAGCGCGCCGCCCGATACCTGCAGCGCGCCCACGACGGCAACCGCCAGGCCACCCAAGCCCATCGCGATTTCAAAGCCCGCGGTCTGGCGCGACAGGTCGTCCAGGATGTCCAGGCGGCGCGTGCGGTAATGGTCCGCCACCCGCAGGAATTCATCGCGCCGGCGGCCGGTGGCCTGGAAGGCGGTCAGGTCGGCCAGGCCCTGGATGGTGTCGGTGGTGTGGGCGCTCATCTCGCCCAGCGCCTCGCGCGCCTTGTCGCCCAGCGCGTCGACCTTGCGGCGTCCGCGCACCGGCGACACCAGCGCATAGGCCAGGAAGGGCAGCAGCGCCAGCGCCACCGGCCAGCTGTAGACGCCCAGGAAACCCAGCACCGACAGCGGCACCAGGACCGAGACGATGGCGGGGGCGATGGTGTGCGCGTAGAAGTACTCCACCATTTCCACGTCCTGGGTGGCCAGCGCCACCAGGTCGCCGGAGCGGCGCTGCAACAGGTAAGCCGGGGCCAGGCGCTCCAGCTTGTCGTAGAGCTTGACCCGCATGTCGGCCAGCAGCTGGTACGCCATGGCGTGGGCCAGCCAGGATTCGAGCCAGTGGAACAGCGCGGCCAGCGGCGCGGCGACCAGCAGGCCGGCGATCAGGGCCGAATAGTCGCGGCCGTCGCGGATGGCGGCCACGATCAGCGCGCTGAACACGCCGACGCCGATGTAGGCCGCGACCCGCGCCACGCCCAGCAGGATGGTGGCGGTCAGCGTGCCGCGCCATGGCCGCACCACCGAAAGCAGGGTGCCGAGCGTGGCGCGCCAGCCGACCTGTACCGCGTCCGCGTCCAGCGAGCGCAGGGCTGGGCCTTGTCCGCCGGATTCCTGCCCGGAGGCGTCGCGGTCCGTCGTCTTGTCTCTTATACACATCT
>NZ_QWFB01000029.1:0-29517 GCF_003576205.1 Achromobacter sp. K91
AGATGTGTATAAGAGACAGCGGCCGCCCATGCCGCGCCCCTGCCAGCCGCCGCCTTCCGCGCCCCCCATGCCGCGGTCGCGCCAGCCGCCGCCCTGCATTCCGCGGTCCTGCCAACCGCCGCCCTCCATGCCGCCCATGCGGTCGTCGGAATAGTCGCGCGCCTGGCGCTGGCCGTTCAGGTAATTGCCTCCGGACTGCGCGCTGGGCTGCACGGGCTGCCAACCCGAACTGGTGTGCTGCTGCCAGCCGTTGTCGTTGTGCTCGTAGACGTTGCCGTTGTGGTCCGCGTACACGTTGCCGTTGTTCCATGCCATGCCGCTGTTCGTGTTGCGGTCGTACGTGGCGCCGCGCCGGTCCACGCTGCTGACGCCGTCGCCCGCCGTGCCGGTCGCCGTGGCCGACGAGATGGTGCTGCGGCCGGTGTTGGCATTGGTGCGCACGTCCTGGCGGCCGGCTGCCCATTGGCCGTCGTCGTTGGCGACCACGCCCGCCCGGCCAGCGCCCGAGGCGCCGGTCGCCGGGTTTGTATAGGCGTCGCGCCGCCCTGCAGCCGCATTGCCGGTGTACTCGTTATAGGCCGCGCCGCGCGTGCCTTCGAAGGCTGCGCCGGTCTGGGGGTTGTAGCCCTCGGCGTGGGTGCCCTGCCATTCGGTGCCGGTCCAGCCGTTCCAGCCGGCCGCGTGCGTGACCACGCCGGAGCCGCCCCAGGCGCCATAGACGTCGACCTGGTTCACGTTGACGCCGCCCCAATAAGGCGCGCCCCAGTATGGCCCCCAATAGGGCGCCGCGCCGCCCCAGGTCTCGCCAGCGACGAAGCCGAAGGCGAAACCGGTCGCGGTGGCGAAGGCCGCGTCGTAGCCATAGCTGGGCGGATAGCCCACCCAGGTGTCCTGCACGATGACCGGCGGATACGCGTAACCCGTGCCGTACACCACGGTGCCGTCGGGACTGGCCACCACGCCCATGTAGCCCGGCGTGTAGCCGAACACCACGCTCTGCGGGGTGGATCCGTACACCTGCACGTAGGTGACGTAGTGCAGCGGCGAGCTGACGGGTATGGCGTAGATGATCGCCGGCACATGGTCAGCCACGCGCCACGGCCCCATGGGCGAATCCGATACGAACCAGACAGCGCGCGACAACGCGTAGTAGCGGCCTTCGGCCTGTATCACCGGCACCTGCGAATTGGCGGCGTAATACAGCGCCGTACCCTCGATGGGCCGCAGCGTCGGGGAGCCGCCGGCATATTCCACCTGCAATTTCGCCGCGCTGCGCGACACCGTGGCGGTCTGCGGAATGGTGGAGGCAATCAGCGCCTCCTTGGCCTGCGGCGTGCCCGGCACCGAAGCCAGCACGCCCGACTGCGGATCCTTTGACGGAATCTTGGCGAAATCGCGCGGCAGCTGCTTGCCCGGCACGTAGGACCAGGGGCCGTCCAGGCTGGCGCCCCGGAACCAGCGGCCGGACACCAGCACGTAGTAGCGGTTGTCGCCCGGATTCATGAACAGGGCATGATCGGCATTGGCCACCGACAGCAGCGAAGTCCCTGGCACCGGCCGCATTTCAGGCTGGCCGACGGTCACCAGCAACTCGGCCGGCGCGGTGGACACCGCGATGGCGGGCGCGCGGTGCGGCGCCTTGCCGCCATGCGGCAGCATCGGGTCCGGCTCGGCCTTGCGGCGCGCCGCAACAGCGGCGGCCAGCAGAGCCTCGGGCGGCTGCGGCAGGTCCGTCCACGGCCCGGTGGCGGTGCGCGCTTCGTACCAATGGCCAGCGGCCTGCAGGAAATAGCGGCCCGCGTTGTCCGCCAGCATCAACGCGCGCGTGTTGACGACCCGGCGCCAGCCTGCGGCATCAGGCACCTCGGCCAATACAGGTCCGCCGTCGATCAGCACCAGCACGGTCGGCACCGTGCGGTAGATGATGCGCGGCGGCGCGTTGTCCACCGGGACGGTTTTCGTGGCCGGGTTGTTCTGGGACAGCGTATAGCTCAGTTGCAGTGCATCAAGCCGCGTGACCACGCCCTTGGCCGGCAGGCGCGCTTCAAGCTGGCTGCGCAGCTTGGCGGCGGCTTCCGGCGAGGTGGGCACCTGCACGCGCTCGATCCGGATGTCCGACAGATGCACCAAACCCGCCGGCTTGTTGACCTCGGCACGGGCGGAAAAGTCTGCCACGCCGTAGGTGGGATTGCCCTTGGCGGCGCCGACCGCCACCGCCATGCGGCCCGTAATGCGGTCGGCAGTCCAGGTATCGATCTGGGGTTGATAGAGCTCCACGCGCGTGCCGTCGGCGGCCTCGAAACTGCGCGGCCATTGCAGCGAACGCGCGGCCTCTTCCTGCGCATCGGATTGGGCGGGCGCCGTTTGCGCCGGGGTCTGTCCCTGGGCTTGCGCCTGCGCCGCGCCGGTTGGCGTCAGGCCCGCGCCGGCAGCCATGCCGGCCACGGCAAGGGCGAGAGCGAGGCGAGAAAGGCGCCCGGGCGGGTCCGCGGGCGCTGACGATGTTGTCGGGAAAACATGCACGCGCCACAGTCGGGTCAGGCTACACATCTCGCGCTCCTCGTTGAGGGCCGCGGCCGCCAGTCGGGCCCCCGGCCACTCTGATTTCCCGCAGCGCCGCCGCTACGGGCCAAGCCTCGACCGGCCTGCCTGCAAGGCGTCCTGCAAGGGCCGGCTTCTGAATAAGCAACAGAACGTTAACACCGCTGAAAAGCTATTGCCCGCTTTTATCAGACCTTCTATAAAACATCTCATCAGGGCTGCTGCTTATGCCCGATTGCCTTTCCGCTGCAATCCAACTAGAAGCGCGGCGCAACGCCCGCCAGACGCCCGCGCTACGGCGTGTCGCGCCCACGCCCGGCCCTCTGTCCGCGGCGCTTCGGCCGTCCCGCGAAGACTCTCCTGCTGCAGGTTCACGCCATCAAGTCGCCGTGGAAAGGAGCAGTTCATGGTCCCTGCCCTGACTCATCCCGGGGTGTATGTCCAGGAAATTCCCGCAGGCGTGCGCACCATTGCAGGCGCGCCGACCTCGGTTGCCGCGTTCCTGGGCACGGCCATGCGCGGACCGCTCAACCATCCCGTCCACATCCAGGATTTCGCCGACTACGAACGCGAGTTCGGCGGGCTGGCCGAGGGCTGCGAACTCGGCTACGCGGTGCTTCAATTCTTCCTGAACGGCGGCGCTCAAGCCTGGGTCGTGCGCGTGGCGCAGCCTGCGCAGAACGATCCGCTGGAGGCGCATGCCACTTTCATCGGCCAGCGCGCGCAGCGCCGGGGCCTCTACGCGCTGGACGATGCCCATGCCTTCAACCTGCTATGCCTGCCCGGCATCACGCACAGCATCGTGCTGGCCGATGCCGTGTCCTACTGCAAAGAGCTGCACGCCTTCATGATCATCGATGCGCCGCCCGCGGCGGCCGATGCGGCCTCCATGGCGGCCGCAGTCATGGGTGCGGCGCTGCCCAGGTCCGATCATGCCGCGCTGTATTTCCCTTGGACCCGCGCGGCCGACCCGCTGAAGAATGGCCTGCCGCGCCTGACCGCGCCTTGCGGCACGATCGCGGGCCTGTATGCGCGCACCGACGCCGACCTCGGCGTCTGGAAAGCGCCAGCAGGCATCGACGCGGGCCTCGCTGGCGTCCTGTCCCTGGCCGCGGCGGTCAGCGACGACGAGAGCCGCAACCTGAACACCCTGGGCGTCAATTGCCTGCGCACCTTTGCCGGACGCGGCACGGTCTGCTGGGGCGCGCGGACCCTGCAAGGCACGGACCACTTCGCCTCGGAATACAAGTACGTGCCGGTGCGCCGCCTGGCGCTGCACCTGGAACAATCGCTCTTGCGCGGAACGCAGTGGGCCGCGTTCGAGCCCAACGACGAGCCGCTTTGGGCGCAGATCAGGCTGAACGTCAGCGCCTTCATGAATGCACTGTTCCGCCAGGGCGCCTTCCAGGGCGGCACGCCCCGCGATGCCTATCTGGTCAAGTGCGATGGCGAGACCACCACGCAACAGGACAGGGATCGCGGCATGGTCAACATCCTGGTGGGATTCGCTCCGCTCAGGCCGGCCGAGTTCGTGGTCATCCGGGTCCAGCAACGCGCCGGGCAAACGGAAGGAAGTCCGCCATGAACGCGCCCACGGAACCGCGCATCCTCGCGTTTTGGGACACCGGCGTCCAACATGACCCGCGCGCTCGGGCGCAGGCCTTCGAGGCTGCCGAGGAACTGGCGCGCGATACGGGGCTGGCGCTGCATCGCATCGACCTGTCCAGGATCGTCAGCAAATACATCGCCGAAACCGAGGAAAACCTGAGCCGCCTGTTCGAGTCGGTCGAGCAGCGCGGCGCGGTCCTGTACTTCGACGAAGCCGACGCTCTCTTCGGCAAGCGCGCGAACGTCAAGGACAGCCATGACCGCTACGCCAATATCGAGGTCAGCTACCTGTTGCAACCCATGCAGTCCTACCGCGGCCTGGCGTCGCGGGCCGCCAGCCTGAAGTCCAACCTGGACAGCGCATTCCTGAGGCGGCTGCGCTTCGTGGTCCAGTTTCCGGCGCCCGCGCCGGATCAGCGCGCGCGCCGCTGGAGCCGCGCGCTCTTTACCGCCGACACCGGCGCCGAAGTCACCATGGCGCGCCTGCTGCAAGCCGTCCGCGCCGATGCAAGCCAACACGCCCGGCCCCTGCCTGGCCTCAAGACGAGAGAACATCCATGAAACCCGTGATCAACGAATACGTACGCGAACTCAGCCACCCCGGTTACAACGCGGCCCAACGCAATGCCTTCGTCGCCGCCATGGTGAGCAAACGGCTGATGCGGCGCACGGAGCAACAGCCCGCAGCGGACGAGGCCGCCCCCGCGCTGGCCAGCTCATTGAACGACAGCGCCGGCGCCGCTGACGCGCGCGCCGGCAACGACCCGACTTGAGCGCCGCGCCGCCGCAGAATGGCGCTGCGTGCGATGCGGGCGCGGCGCGCGCAGGAAAACCTGGCCGGCCGCCACGGTATCATCAGGCCTGTTGCGCCGGCTTGCCGCTTTCCCGCGGCAAGCCGGCCATGCCACTCCCGCCCACATTCTGCATGACGCGATGACCCCCTATATCTCGGCCGGCATACTGCTTCTAGGCGCTCTCGCCGCCATCGCTTACCGCCGCAGGCGGCAACACACAATGGGCACTGCCGGCCGGCGCCTGGGCAGCGATCTGGTCGCGGGCGGCGCACTCTACGGCGTGGCCGCGCCGCCCATCGGCGGCGCAGGCGTCATCATCGCGCTGACGGCCGTGACCCGGGATCCCGAGAACCTGCTCATGCTGGTCTACGCCCTGCCCTGGTTTTACATTTTCGGCTTCGTGCCCGCCCTGCTGTGCGGCATCGTGGCCGGCGCGTTGCGGCCGGCGCATCCGTCCTGGCGCGCCTATGCCGCGATGGCGCTGGTCGGCGCCGTCTATGGCTTCGTTTTCCTGACGGGTTTTATCTCCCAGGGCAGGCCCTGGCTGGAAGAGCTGGGCTTCCCCCTGACCGTCGGCGCGGCGCCCGGCGCGCTCAGCGCGTTCCTGTGCGCGCGCCTGCTGTATGGAAAATCGCGCGGCCGCGGCGCTTCCGGCGGCGATGCGCCGCAAGCGGCCATGCAGTAACGCTTATGGTGCCCTCAGATTTTTTCATTGGGCACTAATAAGTCCCTTCCCCATAATCCGTTGGATGCCATCGAGGCACGCCGCTCAATAGCGGCGCCATTCAACGATTCCATGGGAAAATGCACATGTTGCGAACCAAGCTGGCCCGCTGTCTGCGCGCAGCCGGGCTTGCCTGCGGGCTGCTGACGGCCGCGGCAGTCACGGCGGCCGAGTATCCGGACAAGCCGCTCAAACTGGTCGTGCCGCAAGCTGCGGGCGGAGGCACCGACGTCATCGGCCGCCTCTGGGCCGACTACATGTCGCGGCGCCTGAATGTGGCCATCGTGGTCGAGAACCGCCCGGGCGCCAACGGCATCCTGGCCTCCAGCCATGTCGCCAAGCAGCCGGCCGACGGCTACACCGTCCTGATCAGCGGTATTTCGTACCTGGCGTTCAACCCGCACATGTACAAGAACCTGCCCTACGACCCGGCCAAAGATTTCGACGGGATCAGCCTGCTGGTCAACACTCCTTTTCTGCTCGTCGCCAGTCCGCAGGCCGACATCCGTTCGTTCAAGGACTTGGTCGAAAAGGCCAAGGCCGATCCCGAGAGCCTGAACTTCGCCTCCGCTGGCAAGGGCAATTCCACGCATCTGGTGGTGGAAATGCTCGAACAGCGCGAGGGATTCCGGCTGACCCATGTGCCATACAACGGCGCCGCCGCAGGGCTGACCAGCGTCATGGCGAACCAGACGCAGCTCATGGCGGACGTGCTGAACACCGCCGCCGTGCAGGCCAAGGCCGGCAAGGTGGTTCCGCTAGCGGTGGTGGGCGCGAGCCGCGCGGCCAGCGTGCCGGACGTGCCGACGCTGGGCGAGCTGGGCATTGCCGATTTTCCGCTGCCGGGCTGGTATGCGCTGGTCGCGCCCAAGGGCACGCCGCCGGCCGCCATCGAACGGCTCAATGCCGAAACGAGGCGTTTCTTCGAAGATCCCGCGGTCAAGGCGCGCCTGCAGGAATTGCAGTTGGAACCGCTGCCGTCCACGCCGCAAGCGGTCGCCCAAGCCGTGGCGCGCGACAGCGCCGCCTGGGGGCCGCTGATACGCCAACTCGGCCTGAACAACGACTGACCGCCACCTTCAAAGGAAAGACATGCCCAAGCTCAGCAACGCCGTCTGGCGCTATCGCCACGAAAAAATGACTGCCTTGATGGACGACCTTGCCGTCGACGCCATCGTGTTCACCTCGGCGGATTTCTTCCAGTTCGCCACCAACTTCCACACCGACGTCCTGCCCTGGGAGCGTCCCATCTTCGCGGTGGTGCCGCGCGACGGCACGCCCTTTCTGGTGATGAACGAGCTGTCGACGCATCACATGCGCTTCTCGCAGGAACAAGGCAAGGTCTGGATCACCGACATCACCTACTACGCCGAACATCCCCGCGTCACGGACCGCCTGCCGCTGATCACGCAGCTTCCGGAAGTCCTGTCCGAACGACTGCGGCAGGCCGGGCTGGCGCGCTCGCGCATCGCTGTCGAAGGCGGCAGCCCGGTGCTGGCGCAGTTGGGCCATCTGCTGCCAGAGCTGACGCTGCGCCGCGCCACCGCCGAATGCCGCTCGCTGCGCTGGCAGAAGCACGACGAGGAAATCGCCGTGATGGCGGCCGCCGCATCGATCTCCGACTGGATACAGGACAGGTACCGCGAGAACATCCGGCCCGGCAGGCTGGTACAGGAACTGGATTGCGCCATGGCCGCGCTCTTCGTGCAGGAGGCCGCCGAACGCTTCCCCGGCGAACAGTTCGAGGTCATTCGCTGTTGGACGCTGAGCGGCCCGGCTTCAGCGTCCCCGCATGGCGATGGCGCCTCTTGCGGCGCGCGGATCAAGGAAGGCGACGTGCTGGTCAACATCGTCATCCCGCGTTTGAATGGCCTCACCATCGAGAACGAACGCACCTGGTTCTGCGGCACGCCCTCGACGGAGCAAGCCAGGCTCTGGTCCGCGGCCAAGGCCGCCAACGAAGCCGCCATCGCCGCCGCCCGCACCGGCAACCCCGTCTGCATGATGGACGCCGCGGCGCAGGCTGAGATCGAAAAGGCGGGCTACGCCGGCTTCATCCGCCACCGCACCGGACACGCCGTCGGCATCATCCACCACGAGTATCCGGAGGACATGGCGTTCTGCCAGCGGCCACTGCTGGCTAACGAGGTGTATTCCGCCGAGCCGGGCATCTATGCCTACGGCATCGGCGGTTTCCGCCTGGACGATACGGTGGTGGTGGGCGATACGCCACGCGTGCTGACCGGCACGCCCAAGACGCTGGAGTACGCCACCGTCAGGTAGGCTGGCCGGCCCCTTCCTGCGCCAGGCTCTGCGCTTCCTCGCGCAGGATCTCGCGCAACCACGGCAGCACAATGCTGGGCGAATCCGCGGCCCACAGCATGCCGATGGGGCCGAACTCCAGCCGCGTGGGCGCCTGCGCGATGCTGATCAGATTGAGCCGCTCATACATGTGGGCCACGGAGCTGGCCAGCGTCGCGACATACTCCCTGTCCTGCAACAAGGACAGCAAGGCCACCAGCGAACTGGTTTCCACCGCAGGCTTGGGCGGCGCCAGGCCCGCATCCACCAGGGCCTGATCCAGCCTGACCCGGGACATCACACCGGGCGGCGGCAGGATCCAGGGATAGCCCTGCGTGTCCGCCCATGTAGGCGCAGCCAGCCCGGCCAGCGGATGCCCGCGCCGGGTCACCAGGCTGAAGCTGTCCGTCATCAGCCATTGCCCGCACAGGCCGGAACGGCTTGCGCGCAGATCCAGCGGCCCGATGATGAGATCGATCTCGTGGCGCGCCACACGCTCGATCAGCGGATCCAGAAGCCCCTCGACCAGTTCGATCTGCACGTCGGGCGCGCGCTGGTGCAGCGTGGCGATCGCGCGCGGCAGCAGCACTGGCGCGGCCGACAGAATGGTGCCGATATGCAGCCGTCCGGCCACGCCCGCCTTGACCGCCTCGATCTCTTCGCCGGTGCGCGCGGTGTCGCCCAGCACGCGGGTCGCGTAACGCCACAGCGCGCGTCCCGCCTCGGTCAGGGCCAGCGTCCTGCCGCGCGCAAACAAGGGCGTGCCGACCATGTCTTCCATATCGCTCAGCCAGTGCGACAGCGCTGGCTGCGTCATGTGCATGGCCTTGGCCGCGGCCGTGACGGTTCCGGCCTTTTCCAGGGCGATCAGCACTTCCAGATGGCGCAGCTTCAAGCGCCGCGTCCAGAGCAGTTCGGTAAGGGGCGCAATCATGCGGAAATGGTAATGGATATCTCAGGTTTATTCATTGGCTGTCTATGGGGTTCACGCACAAAATGGGCACCTCTCGAATCGACCTCACGCTCCCATGCCAGCAAGCTTCTCTTCCCTTTCGTCCTTGAACACCGTGGTTCGCGGGCTGGCGCAAGACGGCCAGCCCGCCAGCGGCCTGACCGCGCTGAGCGCAGCGCTACAGGAACGCATCGGCTACCGCCTGTTCACGGTGCTGGTGCTGGACTGGGAAGCGGGACTGAGCCGCCGCTGCTTCTCGACTCAGCCTGGGGCCTACCCCCCCGGCGGCAGCAAACCGATACGGGAGGACAGCGAGTTCTACGTTGCGGTGGTGCAGCAAGGAGAACCGCGCCTGTGCCTGGACCGCGAAGATTGCGCGCGAGCCTTTCCCGACCACGAACTCATTGCATCGCTGGGCTGCGCAAGCGCGGTCAATGTGCCGGTGCGCTGGAACGGGCGGACGCTAGGCTCATTGAACCTGCTGCATCAGGCGGGCTGGTACCGGCGCGACATGTACGCGGAGCTGGCCTGGTACTCGGCGCTGGCCATACCCGTCGTGCAAGACATTATTCGAACCACCCAAAACCATGAGGGGAAATCATGAAGCGCCTACGCAGCCACTTCGCCGCCTTGCTGTTGTGCATCGGCCCCGCCGCCGTGCACGCGGCGGACGCCTATCCCGCCAAGCCCATCACCATCGTCTATCCATATGCGCCCGGGTCCGCCTCCGACACCCTGACGCGACTGATCGCGGAATCGCTGCAGAAGCAACTGGGCCAGCCCGTCATCGTGGAAAGCCGGCCCGGCGCGGGCGGCTCCATCGCCACCGAGCACGTGGTGCGCGCGGCGCCTGACGGCTATACGCTGCTGCTGTCGGCCAGTGGGACCATCGCCGTCAATCCTCACATCTACAAATTGCGCTACCAGCCCGTAAACGATCTGGCCCATATCTCCGTCGCGGTGGAAGTGCCCTTCGTGTTCGTGGTCAACAAGGCTTTCCCGGCGCAGGACTACGCTGCCTTCCAGGCGCTGTCGCGGCAAAAGCCGGCCGGCCTGACTTCAGCCAATGCCGGCCTGGGCACGCAGGCCCATCTGACGCAGGCCGCCTTCGCCAAACAGGCCGGACTGAACCTGAACATCGTGGCTTACAAGGGCGCCGCGCCCGCCGTCAACGACCTGATGGGAGGTCATATCGATTCGATGATGGACAACGCCGCCTCGCAGATCCCGTACGTCAATTCGGGCAAAACCACGGCGCTCTTCGTCACCAGCGACTACCGCTTCGACGCCTATCCTAAGGTCCCCACGGCCAAGGAGCTGGGCATCACCGGCCTGGTGCCTGCGGGCTGGTTCGGATTGGCCGCGCCCAAGGGCACGCCGGATGCGGTGGTGGACAAGCTTCACGATGCGCTCGTGCAGGGGCTGAGGACTGCTGACACCGAGCGCAAGCTCAAAGAGCTGGGCTGGGTGATCGTCGCCAACACGCCTGCACAGGCGCGAGAACGCGCTCAGGCCGATTTCGACCGCCTGGGCGAGGTAGCCCGGGACATCGACCTGAAGGCCAACTGAGAACGGCGCGCCGGCCTTCATCCCGTCTCGATGCGCTTGTGCTGCAGATCGTTCAACAAGCGCTCCAGGCGGTCGAAATCCATGGGCTTGACCAGATGATGATCGAAGCCCGCCTCGCGGGATTTGCGCCGGTCTTCCTCTTGGCCCCAGCCCGTCATGGCGATGAGGACAATGCCTCCGGCCGGTGAACCGGCGCGAACCCGGCGCGCGACCTCGTAGCCGTCCATGCCAGGCATACCTATGTCCACCAGCATGACCTGGGGACGGAAGCTATCCAGCAGGGCCAGCGCTGCCGCCCCGTCGCAAGCGCTGCGCACTTCCGCGCCGAGAGCCTGCAACACCAGCGCCGTGGTGTCCCCCGAGTCGGGACTGTCGTCCACCACCAGGATGCGGCCCAGCGACCGGGTCGCCGCCACAGGTTGCACTTGCGGCGGGGCGGCCGCAGCAAGTGCCGAGGCCGGCAGCCGCACCAGGAATTCGGCGCCCGCTCCAAGCCCCTCGCTGCGCGCCTCGACCGTGCCACCATGCAGTTCCACCAGGCGGCGGACCAGCGTCAGGCCGATGCCCAAGCCTCCCGCGCCGCGCTCGCGGTCCACTTGCGCGAACGGCTCGAACACGAGGGCCAGCATGCTTGCCGGAATGCCGTGGCCATTGTCCCGCACCGATACGAGCAGGTTTCCGTCGGCTTCGCGATAGGCGCGGACGCGGATCTTTCCTCCCCGATCGGTGTACTTGGCCGCATTGTTCAGCAGGTTGGAGACCACTTGCGCCAACCGCATGCCATCGGCCTCCACCATCAAAGGCTGCTCGGGTACATCCATGCAGAGTTCATGCCCTTGCGCCTCGATCGCCTCGCGGCAGGTTTCCAGCGCGTTCAGTAGCACTTCAGTCAGATCCACCGGGTTCTTGCGCAACAGAATCTTGCCGTTGGTGATACGCGCGATATCCAGCAAGTCGTCCACCAGGCGGGCCATGTGGGTGGCCTGGCGAGCCAGCATGTCGTGCAGGCGACGCGTCTGCTCGTCGCCCGTCCCGGAAAGCCGCAGCAGCTGCAGGCCATTGTGCAACGGCGCCAGCGGGTTTCGCAGTTCGTGCGCCAGCACAGCCAGAAATTCGTCCTTGCGATCGTGCGCCAAGCGCAGCTCCTGCTCCGCGCGCATCAGCTCGGTAACGTCCTGCACCACGGTGCAGGCGCCGACCAGTTCGCCATCATCCGCGCGCAAGGGCGCGGCGCTGACACGCATCCAGCGCTCCTCGCCGTCCTCAGACATGTACTGCATTTCGGTTCCCGGCACCACCATCTCGCCGCGCAGCGCACGTCTGGTAGGCCAGTTCTCGGGTGGCACGGGTTCGCCGTGCTCGTCCCAGCCGCGCCAGCGCGCCGCCTGTTCGGACCGCGCCGACGGCACGGTGCACGGCGAGCAGCGCTCCATCAGCGCGTTGGCCAGCATCCACGCACCGCTGGCATCGCAGACGCCCACGCCGACGGGCAACTGATCGAGGATGGCCCGCAGTCGGCGCTCATTGGCGCGCAGCGCGGTATAAGCTTCCCGGCGCAGCAGAGCGAGCCGCAGGTGCGCGTCGACACGCGCCTGCAGCTCGCGCGCGGCAAAAGGCTTGACCAGATAGTCGTCCGCGCCCGCCTGCATGCCTTCCACGCGGGCTTCTTCTCCCGCCCGAGCCGACAATAGGATCACTGGGACCGAACGGGTCCGGTCATCGGCGCGCAAAGCCTGCAGCAGGCTCAGCCCGTTCATTCCCGGCATCATCACATCGGAAATGACCAGGTCCGGCGGTTCCCGGCGCGCGCTTTGCAGCGCGGATGCGCCATCGCTCGCGAACCGCAGCGCGTATCTGGGCGCGAGCAAGCTGTGCAGGTAGTCGCGCATGTCGGCGTTGTCGTCAATGCACAGCACTGCGGGCCGCCCGCCTCCCGCCTCCTGCGGCGCCAGCCGTGCCATCGCATCAGGCGCTGCCGCTCCCCAGCGCGCCGCCTCTTGCAGAAAGGATGCGCCGGCATCCGAATCCGTGGACGGCGATGCGTGTGCCGGCGCGGCCAGGTCAGGCATCTCGCCCTTGGGCAGCGTGACAGTGAAGACGCTGCCCACGCCCGGTTGACTTTCCACCTCGATCGCGCCTCCCAACAGCGCGACCAGTTCGCGCACCAGCGCCAACCCTATCCCAGTGCCTTCATGGGTTCTAGCCGCCGCGTTTTCGATACGATGGAAACGTTCAAAAATTCTCGGCAGTTCATCGCTGGCGATGCCGACGCCGGTATCGCGCACCGACAGCGCAACGCTGGCTCCGCAATCGCGCAGGATGACGTCGATCGCGCCCTGCAAGGTGTACTTGAATGCGTTGGACAGCAGATTCAGCAAGATCTTTTCATACAGGTCGCGGTCGAGCCACACCGCGTCTGGCAGTTCGTCACATTGCACGCGTAGCTTCAGGCCGGCCGCCTCTATCATGGAACGGAACGCGCTGGCGTGCTCCGTCGTGGCTCGCACTAAATCGGTTGGGCTGGACCGCGCCACGATGGCGCCGCCTTCGATGCGCGAGAAATCCAGCAAGGAGTTGACCAGTTTCTGCAACCTCAGCGCATTGCGGTGCAGCATCTGTAACGACTCCGGGTCCAGGGGTTGCCCCTGTTCGCCCAGCGCCTGTTCCAGAGGCCCCAGGATCAGAGTCAGGGGCGTGCGGAACTCATGGCTGACATTGGAGAAGAACGTCGTCTTGGCCCGATCCAGTTCGGCCAGCGCCTCGGCCCGCCGGCTCTCCTGCTCATAGGCCGCCGCGTTGGCGATCGCGCTGGCTGCGTGATGGGCGACCAGATCGAGGAAATCCCGGTATGCCTCGTCCAGAGGCCGGCGCGAACCCACGCCCAGCACCATGATGCCGGACACCGATCCGTCGGCCGTCCAGCTGATGGGCACCAGGCGGGCCCATGAGGCCAGGTCCTCCCAGGGACCGCCGGGCAGCTCCAAGTCCAACGGCGCCAGCGCGATGGTCTGCGGCTGAGCCGCCTGCGCGACAGCACCCAGAGGCCAGGCCGCGGGCGTCAGCGCTTGCGGGGCATCCACGCCGGTGGCCGCGAGCAGCTCCGGGCCAAGGTCACCACAGCGGTAGATGAGGCAGAATGGCACGTCCATCCGACTCTCGGACATCACCCCGCATATGGCTTCGGCCGGTGCCTTGATGCCAAGCCCGCGCAGCGGCTGCGCGCCGAGCTTGCGCAGAATCTCCAGCCGTCTTGCGCTGACGATCTTCTCCGTCGTTTCGGTGCATGGGCAGAACACGCCCTCCACCGTCACCCCGTCAGCCGCCAGGATGGGGCCATACGTGAAAGTGACGTAGACTTCCTCGTGCGGCAGGCTGCGATCGAAAAAGTACTGAGCGTCATGCGACCAGGTTGCCTGGCCGCTGCGATACACGCCTTCCAGCATGGGGCCGATGGAGCCCCAGATTTCTCTCCAGCAAATCTGCCCGGGCTGGGCCAGCGCCGCCGGATGCTTGGTGGCACCCAGGAATGGGATGTAGGCGTCGTTGTAGAGTATCCGGAAGTCCGCGCCCCACCAGATCAGGATGGGAAAGCGCGAACTGAGGCACAGGCTGAGCGCCGTGCGCAAATTCTGCGGCCACGCGCCGGGTTCGCCCAGCGCAGTCTTGCTCCAGTCCAGTTCGCGCAGCCGCTGCGCCATTTCTCCGCGTTCGGGCAAAAATTCCAGACTTGACTCGGGTGTCACGGCCCTTCCTATTTTTGTGGAACAGATACGGTCGCGCGTGCCATCCTAGCTTGGCGAGGCGCGGCCATTTGATGATATTCCACGACAGGAAAGCTATACACGCCAAGTCGCAACGAACGTAACGAGTTACCTCAGGGACGCAGCGCCGCCGCCAGCCCCCGCACCTCGTCCAGCGCGCCCGCCACGCCCTGCTCCGCCAGCACTTGCGCAAGCCGCGAGCCGACCACCACCAGATCGGCATGCCGCGCGACGAGCCGGGCTTCATCAGGCGAACGCACGCCGAAGCCCGCAGCCACCGGCAGCCTGGTATGCGAGCGCAGCCGGTCCAGGTCCTGGGCGATGCGGCGCTCGTCAGGCAAGTCCGCGCCCGTCGTGCCGGCCAGCATGATGTGATAGACAAACCCGCTGGCGTCGCGCAGCAAGCCCGCCAGCCGCGCGTCCTCGGACGTGGGCGCGGACATCCGGATCAGATGCAGGCCATGCGCGCGCGCCGCGCGGCTGATCTCGTCGGCATGTTCGAGCGGCAGGTCAATGAGGATCAGGCCGTCCGCGCCCGCCGCGGCCGCGTCCTCGATGAAGCCTTCAACCCCATGCCGCAGGATGGGATTCAGATAGCCCATCAGCACCAAGGGCGTATGCGCGTCCGCCTCGCGGAAATCGCGCACCAGGGTCAGCGTGCGCTTCAGGGTCTGGCCGCCGGCCAGCGCACGCACGTTGGCCCGCTGCAGCACAGGACCGTCCGCGACCGGATCGCTGAACGGCATGCCGAGTTCGATCACGTCCGCGCCCGCCGCGCGCAAGCCGCGCAGCAGCTCCAGGCATGCGGCAGGATCGGGATCGCCCGCCGCAAAATAGGTCACCAGCCCACTGCGTCCAGATTGGCGTAGCTCTGCCAAGGTTCGATCAAGCCGGGTCATGCCGCCACCTCGCCAAATTGAGTCACCGTGTCCATGTCCTTGTCGCCGCGTCCGCTCAGGCACACGACGAGAATCTCGTGGTGCGCCATCCGCGGCGCCAGCTTGCGTACGTAGGCCAGCGCATGCGCGCTTTCCAGCGCGGGCAGGATGCCTTCCTTGCGCGTCAGCCAATGGAAGGCCGACACGGCCTCGGCATCCGTGACCGACACGTAGTCCACGCGCTTGCAGTCATGCAGCAAGGCGTGTTCGGGCCCGACGCCCGGATAGTCGAGGCCGGCCGATATCGAATGCGCGTTGACGATCTGGCCGTCTTCGTCCTGCAGGTAATAGCTGCGGCAGCCGTGCAGCACGCCCTCGTGGCCCGCGCTGATGCTGGCCGCATGCGCCCCGCTGGCCAGGCCCAGCCCGCCGGCTTCGACGCCGTACAGACGCACGTCTGCCAGTTCCAGAAAGGGGTAGAAAAACCCCATCGCGTTGGAGCCTCCGCCTACGCAGGCCACCATGGCGTCGGGCACGCGGCCGGTCTTGGCCGCGATCTGCTGGCGCGTCTCCTCCCCGATCACCTTCTGGAACTCGCGCACCAGCCAGGGATAAGGATGCGGTCCGGCGCCGGTGCCCAGCAGGTAGTACGTGTCGGCGGGATGGGCGATCCAGTCGCGCAAGGCCTCGTTCATCGCGTCCTTCAGGGTGGCGGTGCCGGCGTGCACCGCGCGCACCTCGGCGCCCAGCATCCGCATGCGGCGCACGTTGACGGACTGGCGCTCCATGTCTTCGGCGCCCATGTAAACCACGCACTGCAGGCCGAACAGGGCGCAGACGGTGGCAGTCGCCACGCCATGCTGGCCCGCGCCGGTTTCGGCAATGATGCGGCGCTTGCCCATGCGGCGCGCCAGCAGGATCTGTCCCAGGCAGTTGTTGATCTTGTGCGCGCCGGTGTGGTTGAGGTCTTCGCGCTTGAGGTAGACCTGCGCGCCGCCCAGCTCCCCGGAAACGCCCCGCGCCAGGAACAGCGGGCTCGGCCGGCCCACATAGTCGGCCAGCAGGCCGCGGTAGGTCTGCCAGAAGTCCTCGTCCGCCAGCGCCGCCTTGAACTGGCGTTCAAGTTCGTCCAGGGCGGGGACCAGCGTTTCGGGCATGTAGCGGCCGCCGTAGGGGCCGAATTGGCCTCGGCTGTCGGGCGCGGCCGGATGGATGGCAAGTGGCATGGATAGGTTTTCCGTGACAGGATGAGTAGGATTTTCCTTATGCTATCGTCACAAAATACTTATTTGAATCAATGATTTATTTCCCATATATGTAAGCTCAGCTAACAATCATGAGACGTCTGCCATCCCTCAATGCCCTGCGATTCTTCGACAGCGCGGCCCGCCAGGCGAGTTTCACGCTGGCCGCCAAGGAACTCTGCGTGACCCATAGCGCAGTCAGCCAGCAGATCCGGCAACTGGAAGAATGGCTGGGCTGCGCCTTGTTCGAGCGGCGCGCGGGGCGCGTCCACCTGACCGCGGCGGGCCTGGACCTGCAGCGTGCGGCGCATGACGCCTTCGACCTGCTGGAGCGCCGCTGCGACGAACTCAGGCGCGGCACGCAGCCGGCCGAATTGGCGGTGGGTGCGCCCGCCAGCTTTCTTTCCAACTGGTTGATCCCGCGGCTTGAACAATTCGAAGCCCTGCATCCGGACATCCGCATCAGGCTGCAGACAGCCGCAGATGCCGCCCTGTTGAACACGCAGCGCGTGGATGCGCTGATCCTGGCCGGGCGCGCCTGGCCGCAAGAATGGGGCGTCACCCCGCTCTTCGCCGAAACCATAGGCCCGGTCTGCACCCCGACCCTGGCCGCGCATATCCGCGATGCGGCCGACGTGCTGGATACGCCGCTGCTGCACACCAGTTCGCGGCCCGACGCCTGGAAGGATTGGGCGGCGCGCCAGGGCATCGCGCTGACGCCACGGCAAGCGGGGCGCGAGTTCGACCATCTGGGCCACATGCTGGAGGCCGCCGCGGCCGGGTTGGGCGTGGCCATCGCGCCGGCGGTGCTGGTGGAGGCCGAACTGCACCGAGGCAGGCTGGCCGCGCCGCTGGGCTTCATCGAAAGCGGCGCGGCCTTCAGCCTGTGCCTGCGCAAGGATGCGGTCCGCGCCGACGCCGCGCATGAACGCCTGCGCGACTGGCTGCTGGCCAGCGCCGGCGCGAACTGACGCCCTCCACGCTGCGCGCGCAAACCGGTTACCCTTGCGCGCCGAACCACACTGCCGCAACGTATCCATGAAAAAGCTCTGCGCGATGTTGGGCCTGCTGGTCCCCACGCTGGCCAGCGCCGCCTACAGTCTTTCCGCCACCGAGGCGGCCGTGCTGGAAGCCGTGCTGCGCGACGAGCTCGACACCTACCTGCAAGGCGGCAACAGCCTTATCGGCGCAAGGCTCGGCCTGCCCGCCGCGACCGCCGAAACCGTGTCCCGGGCTTATGCCAACGGCCCGACTGCGCGCTTTCCTGCGTCGCTGGATGTGACCATGCTGATCGCCGGCCCGGTCGATGCCGGCAAGCGCACGAACGGACGGATAGTGTCGTTCGCCACCTCGGGATCGCCGACTGTCCAGGCCCAGTTGCCGGCGGGCCTCCTGCCCGCTCCACGCCTGGCCTTGGCATGCAGCCGCATGGAATTGATCGACGAGTCACCCACCTTCATGGACTGCCGCGACGGCGCGCTTGCCGGCAAAGAGGAGACTGCCCGCCTCAAGCGCGACCTGGACGACTTCTACCTGGGCAAGCCGACCGCCGTCCAGGTGTCCCAGCTGGCCGTCAACATATCGGTGTACGCCAGCCTGCTGGCGCCCGGCCACGGCTGCCCGAAGGACATCGAAACATGCCGCCAGGCCATCCAGGCCGTCGACGGCGCAAGCCAAAGCAAGCAACTGCCGGCAATCGTGCGGCGCTTCCAGCGGGCGGGGCTGGATCTCAGCCCGTACCAGGGCGATAAGGCCGTGGCCGCGCCGAACCGCTAGCGCGGGCGGACCGGCCGCGCCATGCCGGAATGAGGGCCACGGGGCCGTCTGTACCGCCCCCATTTACCGCCATCCCACACCGCTATACTGGTCCCACCTCAATACCCCTTACGCGCCGCGCCTTTTCTGCTGCGCCCCGTTATGCACGTCTTGTTGGCCATGCTGCGCCCCCTTGGCCGGGCGCTACTCTGTACCGTCGCCACTCTGCTCTCCGCCCAAGCGTTCGCCGCTCCGCCGACGCTGGCGCAATGCCATGGCATCAAGGACATGGCTTTCGTCGCCCACCTGGACGACGACCTGCTGTTCATGAACCCGGACATCGCCTCCAACATCCAGGCAGGCGGCTGCGTGCGGCTGGTCTACCTGACCGCAAGCGATGCCGGCGAAGGCGATACCTACATGCTGGGACGCGAGCGCGGCGTGCGCTCCGCCTATGCCTATATGGCGCATCAACCGGACGAATGGAAGGAAGACGCCGGCATCGCGGGCGGACGGCACATCGCGCGCTTTACCCTCAAGGGCAATCCGCGCGTGCAGCTTTGGCACATGCGCCTGAAGGATCCCTGGCTGGGCAAGGGCTGGGGCAGCCTGACGCCGCTGAGCCGCACTGAATCCGTACCCGGCCAGAACGTCGACACGCTCGGCCCCTATGCCGAGTCCTACACGCGCGAACAGTTGATCGACACCCTGGCCGACCTGATCCGCCAGTACGCGCCGACCACGGTACGCCATCTCGACGATACGATCGCCGTGCCTTACACGCAGCTGTGCTGGCGCTGCGCCGGCCATGGCCATCCCGACCATATCGCCAGCGCGCGGCTGGCGCGCGAAGCCATGCTGCGCGCGCCCGGCAACTACGCCGAGATGGGCTACGTCGATTACCCCAGCCAGGAGCGCGCCACCAACCTGACTCAGGCCGAAATCGCCAGCAAGTCGCTGACCTTCCAGCACTACGCCTGGAACGACTACCACTATTGCGCCGGCCCCACCGGCTGCAAGGAGCCCGCCGGCCCCGCGGCCGCCTGGGTGCAGCGCGCCTATTACGTGTCGCGCCAGGACATCGCGCCGCAGCTTTACCCGGACGGGCGCGGCGGCCTGGTGGTGTTCGCTGCCGGCGAAACCAATGGCGCCGTCAACCGCTGGGACGCGGACCAGCGGCGTTGGCAAAGCCTGGGCGGGCGCACCAACGGCCCGCTGGTGTCGTACACCCATACCGACGGCACGGCCGGCCTGATGGCGCGCGACCCGCTGGGCGGCGTGTGGGCCAACAAACAGCGCCACGACGGCACCTGGCAAGGCTGGCAGGCCTTGGGCGGCCTGCGCGTGACCCAGATCCCGGCGGTTGCGCCGCGCGGCGAAGCCGCCGCCGTGGCGCTGGGCTACGACGGCCTGCTGCACTGGATCACGCCGTCCGGCGTCGACGGCAGCTGGGGCGCCTGGCAGGACCTGCCGCCGCTGGAGGGCGTGACCGGCGCCCCCGCTGCGGCGCTGGGCGGCGACGGACGCTACATCATCTTCGCGCTCACCGGGACCGGCGAGCTCCACTACACCCGCCAACTGCCGGCCGCCAAAGGCCAGCTCCCCGAATGGCAGGACTGGCGCCGCGTGCCCGCGCCCCAGGCCGCCGGCGGCCTGGCAGCGATCCGCAATCACCAGGACCGCGTCGAACTCTATTTCCGCCAGCGCGGCAACAACCATCTGACCCGCCTGATGGAGACCGGCGACACCACCGATCTCGACATGGAATGGAGCGCGCCGACCGACATGGGCGTGCCCTATATCGGCCGCCCGGCCATTAGCGCCGACGCCGGCGGCAACGTCATGATTGCCGTGCTGGAACGCGCCGGCGGACAACTGTGGCTGGTGGAACACGGCAGGCCGTCCAAGCTCGACGCCCAGGCCGCCTCGCCGCCTGCGCTCAATCTGGTCAATGGCACGCTCTACATCGTCGCCCGCGCCACCGGCGCCCCGCAGCGCTACGAGGTGCTGTCGCGCCACGATGGCAACTGGACCCGCGGCGTGACCCTGGAGGGTGTGCCATCGGCCGGCGGCGGCCCCTTCGAAACCGTGGCCGCGCGCCCCATCGACCTGCCCAAGCTCGGCGCCAACGACGCCAACAAGGCGGCGGTGGTGCGCCCCTCTGCAGAGGATCCCGGCACGCTCAGCGTGGGCCGCATGCCGACGCAGGCCTCCCAGGCGGCGACGCCGACCACGGTGCGATGATGATTTCAGATCTTGTCATCCCTCGTTACCAGAGGGAAAATCCAGCCTAGCCGCGGGGCCCGGCCCGCGAGCGCGCCAAGCGCCATGTCGCCGCAGGGGGGAACCGCAAGTGAAGGATGCAGTCCAGTACCAGACTCACCCCGCCACCCTGCTTGAACCCGATCCCTCGTCGGACTGGCTCTACCACTGCGCGATGAGCCTGCTCAAGCTCCCCGCCGACGACGCGATCTCCGAACAGCTGGCCTACATGGGCGAGACCTCGGACGTGGACCGGTCATGGATGATCGAGTACCGCCCGGACATGCTGCGCCTGCGCAATACCCATGAATGGTGCCGCGGAAAGACCGAACCCTTCGTCGCCGAACTCCAGGACGTGCCGACCACGCTGATCGCCTGGCTACACAAATTCATGGTCAAAGGCCAGGCGGTCGCCATCCACGACGTCAACGACCTGCCCCGCACCGCGCGCGCCATCCAGGTCGAATTCCAGCGCCAGGGCAACAAGAGCGTGCTGAGCGTGCCGGTTTTCCATGACGGGAAGCTCTACGGCATCATCGGCTTCGACACCACCGTGCGGCACCGGGCCTGGTCCGCCGCCGAAGTCCGCGCCCTCTACCAATGCGCCAACCTGATAGGCCAGGCCAAATACGGCAACAGCCGCGAGCGCGGCCGCGCGCCGCGCTACGACAGCGCCACATCGGTGATCTATCTCAGCATGCGCGGCGTGGTCCGCGGCGTGCAGCCTGAAACCATCGTAGGCGTGCGCTCGGCGGGCAACTACAGCGAAATCTGGCTGGAAGACGGGTCGATGGTGCTGGACTCGCGCGCGCTGGGCATATGGTCGACCCTCCTGCCGGAACAGACCTTCTTCCGGGTGCACCGCACCGCCATTGCGAACGCGTTGCATGTCATGGACGTGGACCGCCGCAGCGTGGACAAGTGGCTGATCCGGATGCGGGCCGTGGACGAGACCTGGCCGGTGTCGCGCTCCTACCGCAAGCCGCTGCGCGAACGCATGGGCATCTGAACCCGGCGCGCCTCTGAAATATGCAGTTCGTCATGCCGGCATGTTGTTTCGTCCTGCCGCAAGTGGCCGCGCAACGAGTTTTTGGGATCATCGCAGGCGAAGGAACATCCGTTCCCAAAGTCCCGCAGAGAGAACCGCATGCTGACGTCCCGCATACTGCCGCGCATCACCTCCCTAGCCTTGAGCGCCGCCTGCGCACTGGGCGCCAGCCAGGTCCGCGCGGCCGACCTGGCGCTGCAGGATGCCGTCTCCATGGCCGGCATGCAGCTGTACCTGAACTCGGGTGCGCCAGGAATGATCATCGCGGCCGTGCGCGGCGACGAGGTCGTGATTCAGGGCTATGGCGAAACCGCGCCCGGCAGCGGCGTGGAGCCGGATGGCCGCTCCATTTTCAGGATCGCTTCAGTATCCAAGGTGTTCGCTGGCGACGTGTTGGCGGCGTTGGCAGCCAAGGACAAGCTCAAGCTGACGGATCCGCTGGCCAAATATGCGCCGGAAAACGCCAAGGTCGAAACCAACGGCCGCCCGCTGACGCTGCTGGACCTGGCCACGCATTCGGCAGGCCTGCCGCGTGAACTGCCCAATCCTGACGCCAAGCCCTCCGACAATCCGTTCGCCGCGTTCGACCGCGCCTATTACTGGAAATGGATCGGCAGCCACAAGCCGGCCTATGTGCCCGGCACCACCACGCTGTACTCCAACCTGGGCTTCGGCCTGCTGGGCGATGCGCTGGCCAAGGCCGGCGGCGCGGACTATTCGACCGTGCTGGCCAACGAGGTGCTGAAGCCAGCCGGCATGACCGACACCACCAATGCGCTTAACGAAGCGCAGAAAAAGCGCCTGATGACCGGGCTGGATCCCTTCGACAAGCCCGATCCCAATGCCCCGGTGCCGGACGTGATGTACGCCAGCGCCGGCATCTACTCCACCGCCGACGACATGGCGCGCTGGATGCGCTGGCACCTGGACGGCGCCAAACAATCGAAGCAGGCGTCGTTGCTGGCGCACACGATGTGGCTGCCCTATGACGGACTGAAGTCCGTCGTAGGCACGGAAGTCACCGACGCCGACGGCATGGGCCTGGGCTGGGTCGTGACCCTGCCGCGCAATGGCGCGCCCTTGCTGCTGGGCAAGAGCGGCGGCCTGGGCGGCTTCATGTCGTATGCCGTGCTGTCGCCCAACCGCGGGCTGGGCGTGTTCGTCGTCGCCAGCCGCGTGAATTTCGCCATGTTCAACAATATCCATTCCCAGGTGCGTGAACTGGCGGCCGAGCTGGCGCGGTGAACGGACCCTGCCGGCCGCTGCGCCAGGCCGCAGCGGCCGCGCTGCTGGCCGTGGCCGCGCAAGGCGCGTGCGCGCAGGAAGCTCGGGACATCTTCAAGACGGAGATCTTCCTCACGCCCTACAGCGAGCTGGGCGAGGGCGGCGAAACCTATCCGCAGCTGAATGGCCGCTTCCTGCTGATGACCGGCTACACCGGCTTCTTCGGCGTGCAGGACGACAACGGCCAGCTTCCCCGCTCGCACTGGAGCAGCGTGCAGCCCACGGCGGAGGCGGCCCTGGTGCTGCAGCTGACGCGGCAGTTTTCGATCCGCACCAAGGCGACCTTCAACTCGTCCACCAACGACACCAAGGACAATGCGTTTTCCGACCTGGGCGTGGACCTGGACAACCTGTTCGCCGCCTATACGGCGGACAACTACGCGCTGTACGGCGGCAAGATGGACCTGGGCTTTGGCGACGCCTGGCACGTGGTCGACGGCTTGTACACGGGTTTCAACGAGAACTCGGAGTTCCGCGGCTCGATCGGGGTGGGCGGACGCTACACCCTGGATACCGCGGGCCGCGGAACGCACTCCGTGGCCGCCATGCTGTTCAAGCGCGACAACACCGCGATGAACCGACGCTTCAGCCTGGACGGCGGCCTCATCGGGCCCGATCAGCCGCCGCTCTTCAGCGACCAATTGAAGTCATTCATTCTCTCCTACGACTTCCGCGATCTGCCCGGACTGGAAGGATGGTCGGGCGGGGTGGACGCGGGCCGGCTGCATCTGGATCCGGATCAAGGAAAAAGCGCCAATACGGTATCGGCCCGCTTGCGCTACGACGCGCCGCTGGCCAACTCGTGGAACCTGAGCTGGTTCAACGAAGCCACCTATTCCAGCGCCTTTCGCGGCGCCCCCGTGTCCAACGGCAACGGCGTGACCTCGGTCTCGTTGTCGCGCGACCGCTGGCAGCTGACCGCGACAGCAGCCGTGCGCAAGCTTTCCGGCAGCGGCCAGAAGCTGGCGCAGTACGGCCTGCTGGACGATACGGATTGGGGCATTTCAGGCGCGGTTACCTACGTCACGCCCATGGGCTTCATCGTGCAGGCCGGGCTCACGCATCAGCGCGACCAGGCCCTGCGCATCAACCAGGGCGTTTTCCGCATCGCTTACCAAGCAGGATTCTGAGGCCATCATGAACCGCAAACACACGCTCGTCACCGGAGTCATCCTTCTTGCGCTGGGCGGCGCCACCGCAGCCTGGTCGCAGTCCGTGCCCATCGCCAGCGCACCGAATCCGCCCGCGGACGCCGTCGCCATCCCTGCAGGCAGCAAGGAACGCGCGCTGCGGGAACTGCCGCAAATCATCGCGGACATCATGCAGCGCAGCGGGGTTCCGGGCATGGCCGTGGCCGTGGTCATCGACGGCAAGACCGTGCTGGCGCAGGGCTACGGCACGCGCGAGGCTGGCAAACAGGCGCCGGTAGATGCGCAGACCGTGTTCCAGATCGCATCGATCTCCAAGTCGCTGTCGGCGACGGTGGCGGCCATTGAAGTGTCCAAGGGCCGCGCAGCCTGGGACGATCCGGTCTCGCGCTACCTGCCGGACTTCAAGCTGAGCAATGCCTACGTGTCCGAACGCGCCACGATCGGCGATTTCTTCGCGCACCGCTCCGGCCTGCCGGGCACGGCGGGCGACGATCTCGAAGACCTGGGTTTCAGCCGCGACGACGTGATCGCCCGCCTGCGCCTGCTGCCGCTGGACGCCTTCCGCACGTCCTACCACTATGCCAACTTCAGCACCACCATCGGCGCCCAGGCTGTGGCCAAGGCGGCCGGACGCCCTTGGGAGCAGTTGGCCGACGAACAGCTTTTCAAACCATTGGGCATGAAGTCGACCAGCTACCGCTACGGCGACTTCGAGGCGCGCGGCAATCGCGCCGTGCTGCACGCCTACCAGAACGGCCGCTTCGTTCCCACGGGCCAGCGCGACGCCGACCAGCAGGCGCCCGCGGGCGGCGTGTCCTCCACCGTCGTCGACCTGGCGGAGTGGCTGAAGCTGCTGCTCGCCGACGGGCAATACCAGGGCAAGACCCTGATCGCCCCAGGCGCCCTGCTGCCGGCCCTGTCGCCCCAGGCATACAGCGCCCGTGCGCATGACCTGGACTCGCGCTCCGGCTTCTACGGTTATGGTTTCAACGTCAACACCGAACTGGGCGGACGTCCTTCGATGGGACATTCCGGCGCCTTCCTGATGGGAACGGGAACAACCTTCCGCATCGTCCCTTCCGCCGGCATCGGCATCGTGGTGCTGACCAATGGCGCGCCAGTGGGCGCGGCCGAATCCGTCGCGGCATCGTTCACAGACACTGCGTTGTACGGCAAGCCCACGCGCGACTGGTTCGCGGCGTACAACGGCGCCATGAAGGCGTTCTTCGAACCCCAGGCCGATCTGTCCGGACAGGCCGATCCCGCCAAGCCGGTGGCGTCGAAAGCGCTGTCGCAATACACCGGCAGGTTCGACAATCCCTACTACGGCCCGGCCGAGATCCAGGAGGCCAACGGCGCGCTGACCCTGGTGCTGGGGCCCAAGGGCATGCGCTTCCCCTTGCGGCACTGGGACGGCGATACCTACGCCTTCTCGCCCGCAGGCGAAGCCGAACTGGTCGCCTCGCTGGCGTCCATCGTGTTCAAGATGGACCAGGGGCGGGCCCAGGGCTTCGACATCAAGTTCTACGACGACAACGGCCTGGGCCGCTGGGTCCGCAAGTAGCCTTCCACCCTGCCGCGCCGCTTGCTCAGAAGCGGTAGGCGGCGCGCAGGGTCAGGGACTGGTCGCGGTATTCCCCGTTGCCGCGCAAGGCGTATTCCGTCTTCAATTCCACGCCCTTGGGCGTGACGTATTCCAGGCCGGCCGACAGGTTGCCGTAGGTCCTGGGCATGCCCGACCGCAACGTGAAGGGCGTCGCGCCCGGTCCATTGAGCTGCATCGTCGTGACCACGTCGCCGCCGCTCAGAAAGCTCATCCCGCCGGCCACGTATGAGCGCAAGGTCGCGCCGTTGGCCAGGTCCTTGCGCCCGCCCAGCTCGATCATGGGCGAAGCCATGACCGAGGTCGTGTCGTTGCCGCGCACCTTCAGGTTCAAGGCGCCCGCGCCCTGTTCGCTATAGCCGTCCTGCCGGATATGATTCACGTCCAGATCCACATAGGGCCGCAAGTACCAGGACGGCTGGCTGAACTCGTAGGCGGTGCGCAGCCTGGCCGCAAGAAAGGACGACTCCGGCTTGCTCCTGGCCGTGCCGTCCAGCGTGCCGCGCGACATCCTGCTCTTCTCCACACCGCCGTGCACGGCAAGCGAGACCTGCCACGGCGCATTGTTGTACTTCAAGGCCAGGCCGCCCGCGTAGGTATCGCTGTTGCCAGAGAAGTCGGCGGCCGACGTGGTCTTGCCATAGGCATAGCTCAACGAACCGCCCAGGAACCAATTGGTGGCGAACTCGCGTTGCGCGCCCAGCGTGAGCGTGCTCTGGCGAACGCGGTACCCCTCGTCGTCCGAGGTGGCCTTGCGCTCGGTCCAGTTCGTGTCCAGGCGGGTCCAGACGCAATCGCCCTCGCGCAGGATCGTGCTTTCGCCGACGAAGGCCGGGCAGCTCATCATCCGGTTCATCGACGCGTAGGAGGCATGCATCTGGTTGGCGGCGCGGGCGAACTGGCCGTCGTGGGCGATGCGGTTCAGGGCGTCGCGGTACTGGTCCGCGTTCTGGACTCCCGTGAACTTGTCGAAGGTGGACGCATCGCTCGCTTTCCCCTGGTCCCACAGCGTCTGCAGGGAATTCGCGATCCGCGCGCGATCCGCGGAAAGCGGCAACGCCGCGGGCGTGAAGTTGGCATCCACAGAAATGAGCGGATCGCGCAGGGCGCCCGCGCCATTGTTCTTCAGCGCGTAGCTGAACAAGGGACTGTCGCTGGCGGTCGCGGGCATGCTGGTTTGCGCAGCGGCGAAATGGCCTATTCCCAGCCATACATTCTTCACGGGATTGTGCAGCACCGGCTTGACGGTGCCTGCGAAGGTCGATGCGCCCGTCACCGAAATGAAGTCGCTGTTATGGCCGCCGAAATTCAGATCGGGCCGGTAGGTTCCCGTATGGTTCAGCGCGCCCGTGATGCGCGTGGTCGTGTACACGCCCGGTCCGCCCGGATTCAGGAGGCCGGCGCTGTCCAGGTTTCCCTGGAAGCGGGCGCCGCTGTACAAGGCGCCGCCCGCGTTGTTGTGGAAGAGGCTGCCGCCGCCCATGAGCACGTCGCCCGCCACGGTTCCGTTGTTGTTGACGACGGCTGCGCCGGCCACGTCTATGGCGGTCTGCGCCTGGATGACCCCGGCGTTGGTGATGGTGGCGCTGGCCAGCGGCGTGATCGCCAGGATGCCCGTGCCGGATGCGCTGCTGGCGCTGACCAGGGCGTTCTGACCCAGGTTGATCGAGATGGCCCGGCCTCCGCCATAGGCGCCATTGCTGATGGCGACCACGGCCGGCGAATTGGCGCCGGTGGCGACCACCTGCGCCGCGTAGCCGATGTCCACGCTTACCGGCCCGCCATAGGCCGGTTCGTTGCCGGGAGTGCTGTACTGATAGAGGCTGCCGTCCTTGAACACGCCGCCCCCGCCCACGCTCATCGCCAGGATCGCAGGCGCATTCGCGCCCGAGGTCTGGACCGTGCCTCCCGTGCCGATGGCCACGTTGACGGCCCCGCCATTGCCCATGCCGCCAGTGAGGCCGGCGTTCTGTATGAGACCGGTCGTGTAGTGCGCGGCTGACTGGTCGCCCGCCAGCCCGCCGCCGCCGCCCACGCTCTGCGCCAGTATCCCGGCGGCGCCGCTGCCCGAGGTGACGATCCGGCCCGCGATCGACAAGCTGACGACGTTCCCGTCACCGCCTTGCGCGGGAGACGAGACGGGCTTCAAGGTCACCAGCCCGGGCCGCGTTGCCAGGCCGGCGATGCCGCCCCCGCCGCCTATGCTTTGCGCGACGATGCCGTGCGAATTTACGCCAGCGGTGACGATGCTTCCACCCACGTCCTGCGTCACGCTGACCGTTCCCCCGGGGCCGGCCATCGGCGCGCTGGAACCGAACGTGATGTTCGCCACGCTCGAGGCGGGCCCCGAGCCGTTGTCCATCGTCACCAGGCCGCCGCCGCCGCCCACGCTCTGCGCCAGCACGCCGAAGGAAAGCGCGCCGTGGGTCGCGATGCTGCCGCCCAGGTTCGACACGGCAACCGTGCCGCCCGCGCCGTTCACGCTGCTCGAAAAAGGGCCACCCGTATCGGTCGCCGCGCTTCCCACCCGGATATCGACGCCGCTAAGCGCCGCGCTGGACGACACCGCCGCCATGCCGCCCCCGCCGCCCACGCTTTGCGCCAGAATTCCCGGCGCAAACCACCCTTGCGTGGCGATGCGGCCGATGTTGTTGGCGACGCTGACCGTACCGCCGGCAACTTGGGCCAGGCCGAATCCGCTGCTGTTGTTCGACGGATAATCGCCGCCCAAGGTGATCGACAGGGACGCGTTCTGCTGGATCGCGGCCAGGCTGGCGTTGCGCAAGGCGAGCGTGCTGACGCCGCCCCCTCCCCCCACGCTCTGCGCCATGATCCCGGCGGAGCCGCCCGCGCCAGTCGCCAGCGTCCCGCCATGGCTGACGTTGACCGCGCCGCCCATACTCGTCGTCATGCTCTGCCACGAGTCGCCCGTGGCCCCCAATGCGACGGTGGCGGCGGTCTGGCTCCACAGGAACAAGGGCTGGTCGACCATCGATATGCCGCCGCCTCCGCCCACGCTCTGGGCCAGGATGCCGGGCGCCTGATAGCCCTGCGTGCTGATCCGGCTGGCCGAGGCGCCGGCGTCGACCGTGACCGCGCCGCCCGCGCCGCTGGCCCCGGCCACGCCGCCGTTGCGCACATTGATCAGGGATCCCAGCAGCAATCCGCCCTTGGTTCCCAGGATGCCGACGATGCGGGTGATCTTGTCGATGATCTCGGGCGCCTGGCTGCCGGCGCCGGCCGATACCACCGCCTGCAGGTCCTGGCCGCTGGCCGCGCTTCTGCCGCCGCCACCGCCGATGCTCTGGGCGACAATGCCTGCCGAGCCGCTGCCTTGCGTGGCGATCGTTCCCGTGTTGGTGACGATGGCCGGATCGGATGCGCTTCCTCCGCCTACTCCCGCCGCGCCGCCGTTGCCGCCGGTCTGGTGGGTGATGCTGGTCTGCGGCAACGCGACCGTGAACAGGTCCTGCGCGCCGGACTCGGCGGCCTTGATCAGCGCATCGATGCTGGACAGCAGCGTGGACGCCCCAGCCGAATCTATCGCCCCGGCATTGCCGCCACCACCGCCGATGCTCTGCGCCAGGATGCCCGGCGCCTGGTCTCCCGCCGTCGCGATGGCGCCATCGTTGCGCACGTCGAATGCGCTGGCAGCGCTACCCGCGCCGCCGCTGCCGCCGGTCGTGACCCCGACGGACAGGCTGACGGCCTTGCTGAACGCCAACTGCGGCCCTTTTTCCAGCCAGTCCGCCGCCTTCTCCAACAGGCCGGCGAGACTACCCGGCGCGCCCAGGATGTCGTTGAAACTGGCAGCGTCGTGCATCTGGACGATGCCGCCATTGCCCCCGCCCCCGCCTATGCTTTGCGCGACGACGCCATTGCTTTGCGCGGCCGAGGTACGGATGCCTCCTTCATTCGTGACCAGCGCCGTGCCGCCGTCGCCGCCCCCTTGTCCCACGCCGCCGTTGGACACTGCCAGCGTGACCGCGCCGCTCGGGTTGTCGCCCAGCTGCGGCGCGATCGCTGTCTCTTATACACATCT
>NZ_QWFB01000001.1:0-28225 GCF_003576205.1 Achromobacter sp. K91
CGCGGCGGGCCTGCGCCTGCGGCAGCAGGGCTAGCGGCAGGGCGTCCAGCCGCCGGGTCAGCGTGGGCAGCGTGAGGGTACGGCGGGGCGCGCGCCGGCCGGGGCTGCGCGCCAGCAGCCAGGCGCCGGCGGCGGTCGGCGCCATGCCTAGCGACACGCGCAGGTCCAGGGCGCGCAAGGTGGCGGCGACCCGCCGGTGCAGCGCCTTGGGGCCGCGGAAGAGCATCAGGCTGGCGCTCACGTTCAGGAGCAGCGTGTCGCCGTCGGCCAGGGCGATTTCGGGCGTGTATTGCAGCAGCGCCAGCGCCGCGCCCTGCAAGGCTTCGGACTCGGCCTGGGCATCGCGGGGCAGCAGCTCGACCTCGGGAGCGATGGCGGCCGCGCCCGCGCGGCGCATGCCCGGCTTGACGCCGGCGCGGCGGGCGGCGGGCGTCAGGGCGGCGACGCGTTCCTGTTCCAGGACCGCGAACGCCTGCCCCTCAAGCGGCCAGTGCGGGCGCAGTGCGTCCAGCGGCAGGCAGCGCAGGAAGGCGGCGATCCAGAGGCGCATGGCGGGGAGAAACAGGAATGGTGGCGCCGGTGTCCAGGCCCACGTACAGCGGCGTGTCGCAGGCGGGTCCGCGGCGCTTCAGGATATGGACGGACAGGCCGCCCGCGGCCGGCGCCAGCGCCAGCCGCAAGGGCGCGGGCGTGGCGTTCTGCGCCGCGCTGCTGGGGCGCACCGCGATGAACAGCAGGTCGCTGGCCTGGGCGGCCAGGTGCAGGCGGCGCAGGGATTCGGGGCGCACATGAGGCAGCCAGCAGATCAGGGCGCCGCAGCTGCCGTTCTTCAGGATCTGTTCGGCGGCCCAGAGCGCGTCCACGGGTTTTTCCGGCGCCACCCAGAGCAATTGACGGGGATCCAGCCGCCAGCTCATCCAGCTGGCGATGTGGGGCGCGTGCGGCGGCTGCACCAGCGCAATGGCGCGGCGCGTTTCCAGTTGGGCCAGCGCCGGACGCAGCAGGCGGATTTCGCCGATGCCGGGGTGCGGGACCAGCAATTCGTTCAGGGAACCCAGCGGCCAGCCGCCGTCTGGCAGCTCGGCCGAAAGCGCGGCATGCCCGGTGGGCAGGGTGCGGGCGGCGCCTTGAGCCAACTGGGTGGCGCGCCACAACGCGGGATGGATACGTTCTGGGGACTGCATGGCAAATCGGTTGCCGGGAGATAGGAACCCGGTGGAAGTGGCCGATGAGCCATTATAACTGTATATATGTACAGTATTTAAAGGGGGCGGAGCATGCCGCGAACTAAAAGAAAACCCACCCGTACACCTTTCGATGCAGAGGGGTGGGCCGTGTTGGATACGATTTTAGTTGCTTCAGGCAGGCGGATCGCAACTAAGCGCGGGCGTTCTCACTAGTAGCTGCCGAGGCCGCCACACCCGCCGCGCGATCCAGGTCCAACCCATAAAACCGCATATCCTCGTACCGGATCCAGTGCGACTTGCGCACCAGCCGGTGGCCGATCCACAAGGCCAGGAACAGCGGGATCGCCAGGTAGGTGGAGATCACGCCGATCCAGTCGATGCGGTCTTGCAGGAAGGCCTGGTAGTTCTGGCCCAGCGTGACCACCAGGCACAGGACGAAGGCCAGTAGCGGACCGAAGGGGAACAAGCCGGCCTTGTAGGGCAGGTCGGCGGTGTCGTAGCCATGCTTCACATAGCCCTGGCGGAAGCGGTAATGGCTGACGGCGATGCTCAGCCAGACGATGAATTCGGTCATGCCGGCGAAGTTCAGCAGCCAGATGTAGACGGCCTTGGGGCTGTACACCAGGCTGAACAGGCACAGGCAGGCCAGCAGCGCGGTGGCCATCAGCGCATACAGCGGCACGCCGCTGCGCGTCACGCGCCGGAACAGGGCGGGCGCCTGGCCTTCCACCGCCATGTTGAACAGCATCCGCGTCGCCGCGTACATGCCGGAATTGCCGGCCGACAGCACCGAGGTCAGGATCACGGCGTTCATCACGGTGGCCGCCGACAGCAGCCCGGCGTGCTGGAACACCAGCGTGAAGGGGCTGACCGCGATGTCTTCCACTTCGTTGCGCAGCAGTTGCGGGTCGGTATAGGGCAGCAGCAGGCCGATGATCAGGATGGCCAGCACGTAGAACAGCAGGATGCGCCAGAACACATGGTTGATCGCGCGTGGCACGTTGCGGCGGGGATTTTCGGATTCGCCGGCGGCCACGGCCACCAGTTCGGTGCCCTGGAACGAATAGGCCACCACCATCGCCACGCCGACCCAGGTGGCCACATTGCCCACGAAGGGCGCGTCGCCGACCGACCAGTTGGCCAGTCCCACGGGCGTGCCGCTGTGGATGATGCCCACCAGCATCGCCAGCCCGACGCCGATGAAGCACAGCACGGCCACGACCTTGATGATGGCGAACCAGTATTCGGCTTCGCCGAAGCTGCGCGCCGAAAAGGCGTTCAGGCCGAAGGTCAGGGCCAGGAAGGCCACGCTCCATATCCAGCCGGGCGTATCGGGGAACCAGTAGGCCATGACCAGCTGCGCGGCCACCACGTCCACCGCCACCACCGTGGCCCAGCTGATCCAGAAGTTCCAGCCCAGCGCGAAACCGAAGCCGCCGTCCACATAGCGCGAGGCATAGGTGCAGAAGGAACCCGATACCGGCATGAAGGTGGCCAGTTCGCCCAGGCTGGTCATGATGAAGTAGACCATCAGGCCGATGGCCAGGTAGACCAGCAGCGCGCCGCCCGGGCCGGCCTGGGCGATGGCGGCGCCGGAAGCCACGAACAGGCCGGTGCCGATGGCTCCGCCCAACGCTATCATCGTGAGGTGGCGCGCCTTGAGCACGCGATGCAGCTGGTTCTGGCCGGCAGGCGTGGCGCCGGATTCTGTCGTCGGAGTTTGCATTACTGGGGTAGGAAGTTGCCGCAGCGGCGGACCATCAGGCACGGGCGCGCGGGCCTGCCCGCCAGGCAATGCCACGCAAGCCAGCCGGTCCGTGGCGGTGCGGCAAAGGTTGCTTCAAGGCGCGCATTTTACAATGCGGCTATTCCGGGGCCGTTCGGCGGCCCCAGCCAGCACGGAGCAGTTTCATGGCGTCTTCCACTTCTATCGAATTTCTTCCCAACGCCGGCGTCGACGTGCGCCAGCTGTTCATCCTGCTGCACGGCGTGGGCGGCAGCCCCGACGACATGGAGCCGCTGGCAAAAGCCGTGCGCGTGGCGTTCCCGAGCGCGGCGGTGCTGGCGCCCCAGGGGTTCGAGCCCTACGACGGCGGCGGCGACGGCCGGCAGTGGTTCTCGGTACGCGGCGTGACCGAGGAAAACCGCCCGGAACGCGTGGCGCAGGCCTTGCCGCCCCTGGAGACCTATGTGCGCGAGGCGCAGGCCCGTTTCGGCCTGCTGCAGTCGGACACGGCGCTGGCGGGCTTTTCGCAGGGCGCGATCATGGCGCTGGAACTGGTGCAGGCGCACGACGGCATCGCCGGTCGCGTCATTGCGTTCTCGGGCCGCTATGCCCAGATGCCCAAGATCGCGCCGCAGTTCACCACGTTGCACCTGCTGCACGGCGCCGCCGATCCGATCATGAACGTGGAGCTCATCCAGGCCGCCCAGGCGCGCCTGACCGAGCTGCACGGCGACTCGACCATCGACATCGCCACCCAGGTGGGGCACGCGTTGCATCCGGCGCTGATCGAGCGCGCCATCGTGCGCTTGAAGACCTGCGTGCCGCTGCGCAGCTGGGAGGCCGCGCTGGGTCTTAACCAGACGCCGCCCGACGGCACCCCGGTGCATTGATCATTTTTCCCAGCCGCCGCCCAGCGCCAGGAACAGCGCGATCTGGTCGCTGCTGAGGTCGGCCTGCGAGGCGGCCAGCGCGCTTTCATTGCTGGCCAGCGTGCGCTCGGCGTCCAGCACGGTCAGGTAGTCGGTCTTGCCGTACTGGAACAGGCGGCTGGCCTGCGAGGCGGCCTCGGCGCTCTGGTCGCGCGCGGCGCGCAGGGCGGCGTCGCGGTCCAGCTGACGCGCGTAGACCACCAGCGCGCTTTCCGTTTCCCGCAGGGCGTTCAGCACGGTGGCGTCAAAGCGTGCCGCCGCGGCCTTGGTGCTGGCCTGGGCCTCGGCGATGCGGGCCTGCGCGGCGCCAGTGTTGGGGATGGTCCAGGAGATCAGCGGACCGACGCTCCAGCTGAAGGTGCCGCGGTCGCCGAACATGGCGGCCGGACCGCCCGAGGCCGCCGACAAGCCCAGAGAGATCTTCGGATACAGGTCCGCTGTAGCCACGCCGATGCGCGCGGTGGCCGCGGCCAGCGTGCGTTCGGCCTGGCGGATGTCCGGACGGCGGCGCAGCAGTTCGGCGCCGTCGCCCACGGGGATGGTCTCGGTCAGGCGCGGGGCCTGGGCGCATTGCAGCAGCGCGGGCGGGATCTGGCCCGGCGTCTGGCCGGTCAGCGCCGCCAGGCGGTACAGCGCGGTGCGCTGCTGGGCCTGGAATGGCGGCAGGTTGGCCTGCAGCTGTTCAAGCTGGCTGCGGGCGCGGGTCACGTCCAGCGTGGTGCCGCGGCCGGCGCGTTGCAGCCGGTCCACCGCGTCCAGCGATTGCTTCTGCACCTGCACCGAATGCTGGGCGGAGGCCAGCTGCATGCCGGCCGCGCACATATTGGCGTAGGCCCGGGCGGTCTCGGCGGCGACGGTGACGCGGGTGGCGTCATAGGCGGCCTGCGCGGCCTGCTCGTCGCCGCTGGCCGCTTCCACGGCGCGGCGGATCTGGCCGAACAGGTCCAGCTGGTACGACACGCTGGCGCCCATGGAATAGGACCAGCGGTTGGGCGGATCGATGCCGGGCTGCAGTTCCTGCAGGCCGGACACGTGGCCGAAAGTGGGCGAGGCATTGACACCGATGGACGGCTGCTGCTGCGCCTGCGCTTCACGCACGGCGGCCTGGGCCCGTTCCAGGTTGGCGCTGGCCACGCGCAGGTCGGTGTTGGCGGCCAGGGCTTTCTCCACCAGGCCATCCAGCACGGGGTCGTCGTACAGGCGCCACCAGTGGCCAGGCACCGCATCCTGCCGGAACGCCGCCTCGCGCGCCTGCGTGAAGGGCGCCTGCGCGCTCTGCCGCTCGGCCACCGATCCGGGGGGCACCTGGTAGTCCGGGCCCACGGCGGCGCATCCGGCCAGCGCAAGGGCCAGCGTAAGAGGCAGGAGGTATCTGGTGTTCATGGCGGTTACGGCTGTGCGTCGATTAGGGGTAAGGGGTTGAAAAAGTGGTGATCAGGACGGCTGGTGCGCCTCGGTCTGCGAGTGGGCAGGGCCGGAATCCACCGATACGGTGGCGGTCTGGCCGGCCACCAGGCGCACGCCTTCAGGCACGTCGTCGATCTTCACGCGCACCGGGATGCGCTGCGCCAGGCGGACCCAGTTGAACGTGGGATTGACGTTGGGCAGCAGGTTGGCGCCGGTGCTGCGGTCGCGGTCGGCAATGCCCATGGCAATGCTCTCGACGTGGCCGCGGATATGGTGCGAGTCGCCCATCAGCGTCACGGTGACGGGATCACCTTCATGGATGCCGGGCAGCTTGGTTTCCTCGAAGTAGCCTTCGACGTAGAACGAGCCGGAATCCACCAGCGCCATCACGCCGCGGCCCGCGGTGGCGTAGGAGCCGGCGCGCAGGTCCAGGTTGGTGATGCGACCGTCGTTCACCGCCAGCACCCGGCTGCGTTCCAGGTTCAGGCGCGCGGTGTTGAGCTGCACTTCGGCCTGGGCCAGCGCGGCTTCGGTCTGCTGCAGCTTGGTCTGGCTTTGTTCCAGCGCCTCGGCGGCCACCAGTTGGCCCAGCGAGCGGTTGCGCTTGGCGTCTCGCACCGCCTGGTCGCGCGCCACTTGCGCGGAACGCACCGAGGCCTGGGCCTGGTCGTAGGCCAGCTGGAAGCGCGCGCGGTCGATCTCGAACAGCACGTCGCCGGCCTTCACGTCCTGGTTGTCGTGCACCGGCACGCTGGTCACCAGGCCGGAGACATCCGGCGCGACCTGCACCACGTAGGCCTTGACGCGGCCGTCGCGGGTCCAGGGTTCGACTTCATAGTGCACCCAGAGCTGCCAGCCGGCGTAGGCGGCCGCGGCGACGACGACGGCGGTCACCGCGAACTTGCCGATGGCTGCGGGGCGCAGGGCATTGGGGAGTTTCATGCTTATCTCTGGAGTAAATAGGGGGAAATGAGGGATACGCCGTACAGCAGCACCATGAACAGCGCCAGGTCGAACAGCGCGGGGTGCCACACCAGGCGGTACAGCCCGGCGCGGGCCAGCACGCGGCGCACCGCCCAGGCCACGCCCAGGGTCACCACGCCCAGCACCAGCAGCCAGGGAAAATAGACGCCATAAAGATTGAATTCGCCGATCATGATGCTTGGCCCTCCAGGGTGGGATGGGCGGGTTGGTAGTCGGGCGCGTCGGGGAAGAAGGCGCGGCGCAGGCCCACCAGCGCGACGACTGCCCGGTCGCGGGCCGCGGCGCCCGGGGGCGTGGCCGTCACGCTGGCCAACGCGCGATCGATCTGCGCCAGGAATTCGGGCGTTTTCTCGCCGACCTGCCAGGCCGAGCGCGCGTGGAAGAACTTCGCCAGCCCGTCCAGCACCGGCTGGATGGCCGGTTCGGCCATGGGCAGGTGACGCCGGGCGCGCTGCAGTTCGGTGATGTCGCGGCCCACGCGCAGATCCTTCAGCGCGTCGGCGGCGACCAGGTCGTCCGGACGCTGGGCCAGCGCCAGGCGCGGCTGCAGGAGGCCGATGCGGTCCAGCATGCGGGCGGCGTAGGTGTGGCGCGAAGGCGCGCGCGGCGAGCTTGCCAGGGTTTCCAGTTCCTTCCAGTTGGCGGCCTGGATGCGGCGCGCGCTCCAGTCGGCGCTGACGGTGCGGAAGATGGCGGCGATGATGGCCGCGGTGGCCACGCCCATGCATTGCGCGACCTGCGTGTCGATGAAGGACACGATGTCGGCGGTGTTGGTATCCTGCAGCGCCATCGTGCCCAGGAAGCCGAACAGCATCGCCATGGCCTTGCCCGCGGTGGCGGGCCGGGCAATGAAGATGCCCAGCACGAAGGCCGTGGGCAGCATGGCCAGGGCCAGCATCTCGAACGAATGGATGGCGGGCATGATGCCCAGCAGGTACAGCGCCGACAGCGGGATCGAATACACCGTGTAGGTCAGGAACTGCATGATGCCGGGCACTGGATTGTCCTGCGACGCGAAGAAGCAGCTGAAGATGGCGGCCATGAGCGCGGCGGTGGCGCCGTTGCTCCAGGCGGTGCCGATCCAGAAGGCGCAGCAGACCGAAATGGCCACGCCCGCGGCCAGGGCCGACAGCAGCGCCATGCCGCGGTCGCGGTGCAGCGCGGCGTTGGGCGCGGGCTTGGAGCGCGGGGCGCGCAGCGGCGCGCCGGCCAGGCCCGCGCGGATCTCGCGGCGCAGCGCCAGGCATTCGTCATAGGTGTCGACCAGCTCGCGCAGCCGCGTCATCAGGCTGGCCAGCAGCACGTCGCGCCAGTTGGAGCGGCTGTCGATTTCAGGCGTGAGGCGGGTGGCGGCGGCGCGCAGCTGCACCGCGGTCTCGTGGGTGGCCTGCGCGCCGGCGTTGATCCATTCGGAGATGTCGGCGAGCAGGGCCGTGACGGGCTCCGGCAGCGGCTGGCCGCCGGCCTGCAGGGCGCGCATGCGGTCTTCCACGGCGGACACGGTGGGCGTCAGCGCTGCGATCTGGTCCTGCATGGCGCGCACCGCGCCCGAGGTCCAGCGCAGGTTGCTGGTGTCGAACGGCACGTGGGTGGACATCAGGCGCAGCTGCGTGATGTCGTTGGCCAGTACGCGGCGGTCGCGGTCCTTCTGCTCGGTGGCCTGGCCGCTGAGCGTGTCGTGCATCCAGTTGCGGGCGTCGCGCACGGCCTTGTCCAGCATCAGCGTCAGGGCAGGGGCCAGGCCGCGCGGCAGCACGATGCTGTGGATCAGCGTGGCGCAGACGATGCCCAGGCTGATTTCCTCGACGCGGGCGAGCGCGGTGTCGAACACCTGGGCGGGGGCCGTCACGCTGGGAAAGCCGATCATCGCGGCGGTATAGCCCGCCAGCATGAAGAGGTACGAACGCGGGGTGCGGTCCAGCACCGACAGGTACAGGCAGGCGCCCACCCACAGCACCATGGCGGCGGTCATGACCACCGGGGAATTCGACAGCCGCGGCACCAGGTAGACGGTGGCCGCTGAACCGAAGAAGGTGCCGGCCAGGCGGTACAGCGCCTTGGAGCGCACCGCGCCCGACCAGGGTTGGGCCACGACATAGGCCGTGGTCATGGCCCAGAACGGACGCGGCAATCCCATGCTGTAGGCCAGGTAGAGCGCCATGATGGCGCTCAGGTAGCTCTTGAGCGAGAAGATGGCTTCGCGGACGTTGGGCAGTTTCACGCTTGTTCGTCCTGTGGCTGGGTGCCGGCGCCGCCGCGGCCCAGGGTGACTTTCAGGCTGTCGAAGACCCGCAGGCAGGCTTGCAGGTCGGCTTCGCTTACGTCCCGGAACAGGTGGCGGCGCAGGTCGACCAGGACGTCCTCGACCTTGGCGCGCAGCGCCTGGCCGGCGTCGGTCAGGTGCAGGGTCTTGGCGCGGCGGTCGTGCGGGTCTTCGCGGCGTTCCATCAGGCCGGCGGCGACCAGGTGGTCCAGCACGCGCACCAGCGAGGGGCCTTCCACGCCCAGCGCCTCGGCCAGTGCGCCCTGGCGTACGCCGTCTCCCAGGCGGCCGGCCAGGATCACGGGCCAGGCGGTGGCCTGGGACAGGCCGTAGTCGGCCAGGGCCTTGTCGGCGGCGCCGCGATAGGCGCGCGACAGGACCATCAGGGCGGAGGTGGTGGCCATGAGCTGGGAGTCGGTGGGCGTGTTCATGGAATAGATTGTATCCTATCTATTAGCTTACTAATAATTGAAAATGGCGATTATCTCCATGGATTTTCTCAATCGGGAAAATAGGGGGCGGGTTTTCCGTCTATGGAAAACCGGCAGCCAGGGGGGCGTGTCGCGGCAAGGACGGGCGCGGCAGCGGCCGCCGCGCCCCGGCGTTCAGCCGTTGCAGTCCGCCCAGCAGTTGGGGGTTTCGTACAGGCGCACGCGGGTCAGGCGCAGTTCGGCGCCATAGTGGCCGTGATAGTGCGGCGCCAGGGTCTGGAAGACGATGGCGGCCAGGTTTTCGGCCGTGGGGATGCGGTCCAGCACCACGGTCTTGTGGCCGGGCAGGCTGTCCAGGAAGCTGCGCACGGCGGCGTCGCCCTCATACACCAGGAAAGCATGGTCCCAGACGTCCACGATGTGGGTCTTGGCGATGTGCTTGATCTCGGAGAAATCCATCAGCATGCCGTTGTCGGACTCGCCGGGCGCCTGCACCACGTCGCCGGTCAGGGTGATTTCCAGCACATAGCGGTGGCCATGCAGGTTGCGGCACTGGCTGCGGTGGTCGGGAATGCGGTGGCCGGCGTCGAATTCCAGCCTGCGGGTCACGGAAATCATGGCGCGCTCCGCAGGGGGCTAGGGTGAATCATGGAATGCCTATGTATTTGTGGGTCTGCAGGCTGAGCCGCCATTGCGGATGCTGCATACAGTACTGGACGGCCTGTTCGGTATTGGCCGCGCGCGCGGGGCCATCCATGGGTTGCAGGAAGAAGTGCTCGAAGTCCAGGTGCGCGAAGGCTTCGGGCTGCGCATTGGCCTGCGGATAGACCAGCTTGAGCTCGTCGCCGCGTTCCAGCACCACGGGCGCCGTGCCCTTGGGGCTGACGCAGATCCAGTCGATGCCGGCGGGCGGCTTGATGGTGCCGTTGGTTTCGATGGCCACCGTGAAGCCGCGCGCGTGCACCGCGGTCAAGAGCGGCGCGTCCAGCTGCAGCAGCGGTTCGCCGCCAGTGAAGACCACGTAGCGGTCATTGGCGCCCGGGCCCCAGGCCGCGGCGATGGCGTCGGCCAGCAGTTCGGGCGTGGCGAACTTGCCGCCGCCGTCGCCGTCGGTGCCGATGAAGTCGGTGTCGCAGAAGGTGCAGGCGGCGCTGGCGCGGTCGCTTTCGCGGCCGGTCCAGAGGTTGCAGCCGGCAAAGCGGCAGAAGACCGCCGCGCGGCCTGCGTGGGCGCCTTCGCCCTGCAGCGTCTTGAAGATTTCTTTGGCGGAGTAAGTCATGGTGGTGCCGGCGGCCGGATAAGGCCGGACCCCGGATAAATCAGGCAAAAGCGCATTATTTTACTTTGCGCGGCGCATCTATACTTGCGGGCTATGTTTCACGTCCAAGATTCCATCTATCTGGATGAACGCGACCTGGCGTTCACCATGATCCGCGCCCAGGGCGCGGGCGGCCAGAACGTCAACAAGGTGTCCAGCGCCGTGCACCTGCGTTTCGACGTGCGCGCCTCCAGCCTGCCCGAAGAAATCAAGGAAGCGCTCTGCGCGCTGAGCGACCACCGCGTCTCCAAGGACGGGGTCATCGTCATCAAGTCGCAGGCGTTCCGCAGCCAGGAAAAGAACCGCGCCGAAGCCATCGAACGCCTGATCGCCATGGTGCGCGCAGCGGCGCGCACCGACAAACCGCGCCGTCCGACCAAGCCCACCCGCGCCTCGCAGCGCCGCCGTGTGCAGCGCAAGGTGCTGCACGGCGAAGTCAAGCGCCTGCGCGGCCGGGTCCAGGGAGACTGACCATGGCCGATGCGCGCCGGCGCTACCTGTACACGCTGGGCGCGCTGTTCGCCGTGATATGGACGGCGCTGGCGATTGCGCCGCATGACCGCGCCGACTGGGCGCTGGAGAACGCGCTGGTGCTGGCCTTCGGCGCGGCGCTGCTCTTTACGCGGCGCTGGTTCGTGTTTTCGCGCACCTCGTACACGCTGATCTTTCTTTACCTGTGCCTGCATGCCGTCGGCGCGCACTACACCTATTCGCTGGTGCCTTACGACGACTGGTGGCGGGCGCTGACGGGACACAGTTTCAACAGCATGGTCGGCTGGGAACGCAACAATTTCGACCGCGTGGTGCATTTTTCCTACGGCCTGCTGCTGGCGTATCCCATCCGCGAGATCTTCCTGCGCGTGGTCGAGGTGCGCGGCTTCTGGGCGTACTTCCTGCCCATGGACGTCACGCTGTCGACCTCGGCGCTCTACGAACTGCTGGAGTGGGGCGCTGCCGCCACCGTGGGCGGCGACCTGGGCGCGGCCTATCTGGGCACGCAGGGCGATATCTGGGACGCACAGAAGGACATGGCGCTGGCGGCCGGGGGCGCCGTCATCGCGATGGCCATCACCGCCCTGGTCAACCGCCGCGCCCGCCGCGACCTGGCGCGCGACTGGGCCGACAGCCTCAAGCCGCGCCGCCAGCCTGGCGTGTAGCCACGGCACCCGCCTGGGCTAGCCGCTGGATGCGTCGGCGGAACAGGTCCGCCATGGTGGACGCCGCCAGCGACAGGGGCGTTCCCCGCAGCGTCATGATGCCTATGCTGGCGACCGGCATGGGCGCTTCGGTGCGGATCTGGCTGGCTTCGGCGCCGTAAGGCGGGATCTCTAGCATGCCCGCCGGGCAGACGATCAACGCGTCGCTGCGGACCATCAGGTTCCACATCACGCCGAACGTATCGCAGTCGATGACGCGTTCGGGCGGCTGCAGGCCGTTTGCGCGCAGGCCTTGCAGAAAGGCGTCGGTGTGGCTGCCGCCCGAGGTGTTGAGCAGCCATTCGCAGCCCGCGATGTCTTGCCACCGCGTGGCGCCCGCCAGCGGATGTCCGCGGCGGCAGGCGACCATGAATTCCAGCGGCCGCAGTTCCTCGAAATCGAACTCCTGCCCGCCATGGTTGTCCGCCATGCCGGACGCCAACGCGAAATCCAGCGAGCCGTTGCGCAATGCCGGCAGGACGGCGGCCAGCAGGCCTTCCGAAACCTTGAGCTTGGCCGCGGGCATGCTTTGCCTGAAATCGTTCAGCACGTCAGGCAGCACGCTCAGCATCACCATGGGCGTCACGCCCACTGCTACCCGCGCCTGCGCACCGCTGAGCAGCTGGCGGATGTCCTGGCGCGCCAGGGACAACTGGGCCTGGGCAAGCTGCGCCCGCACCGTCAGGTGTTCGCCGCATTCGGTGACCTCGATGCCCTGGGGGCTGCGCGTGAGCAGCGGCGCTTCGAGCTCCGTTTCCAGTTCCTTGATGGCCTTGGTCACCGCCGCCTGGCTCAAGTGCAGGCTGCGCGCCGCGGCGCGGATGCTGCGTAACTCGGCGACCTTCAGCCAGGCCCGGAGATGGTGGTCTTTCATGTGCCTCTCGATAGCGACAACCTGTAGTTGTCACCTTAACAAAGAAATAGCCTTATGCGCAGCGCGGGCGATCTCTAAGCTTCACGACGACAAGACCATGCAGTCCCGTACTTCAGGAGCAAGCCATGCAGATCTTTCCCCGTCGTGTAGGTCAGGCCATTTCATTGTGTTTTGCCTTGCTGGGAGCGGCAGGCGCCGGCGCGGCGCAGGCTGATTGGCCCCAACGGCCAGTCAAGCTCATCGTGCCGTATGTGGCGGGGTCCGGTCCCGACGTGGTGCTACGCCCGATCGCGGACGCCCTGGGGCGCGAACTCGGCCAACCGGTGATCGTCGACAACCGGGGAGGGGCGGGCGGTATTGTCGGCACGCAGGCGCTGGCCGCGGCGGCGCCGGACGGCTACACGATAGGCTTCGGCAACCTGGTCACGCTGGCAATCAACAAGAGCATGTACTCGAAGCTGCCTTACGACCCGCAACGCAGCCTTGCGCCCATCAGCCTGGCCATCAGCAATGCCCTGGTGCTGATCGCCCGCAACGACTTCCCGGCAAGCGATGTGCAGGGCCTGGTCAGCTATGCCAGGCAGCATCCGGGCAAGGTCAGCGTCGGCTCGTTGGGGGTGGGATCGAGCGCCCATCTGGCCGGGGAAATGCTCAAGAGCGAGACGGGCACGACCATGCTGCACGTCCCGTACAAGAGCGGCCAGCAGGCGGTGGGCGACATCGTGGGCGGGCAGCTCGACGTGATGATCGACAACGTCGCGGGCGTGCTGCCCTTCATCCGCTCCGGACAGGTAAAGGTGCTGGGGGCGACCAGCCTCACGCGTGTGCCTGTCCTCTCGGACGTGCCCACCCTCGACGAATCCGGCTTGAAGGGATTTGAGGTGGTGTCCTGGGGCGGCATCGTCGCGCCCGCCGGTACGCCCAAGCCCATCATCGACAAGCTCAATCGCGCCATCGCCAAGGCGCTGCAGGACCCCGCGGTGCTCAAGCTCAACGAAACGCTGTCCGTCGATGCGACGCCGTCCACGCCCGAACAGTTCGCCAGCCTCATCGCCAGCGAGATCCCGCGGTGGGGCGAGATGGTCAAGCGCTCCGGCGCGTCCGCCGACTGACTGCGTTCAACCCCACAGGGAGCCATCATGACGAACGAACTCTGGCGCTGGAGCGCCGTCGATCTGGCCCAGGCCATCCGCCAGCGGGAAGTTTCCAGCCGGGAGGCCGTGCAGAGCTGCCTGCAGCGGGCGGCACAGCTAAATCCGGTCTTCAATCCGCTTACCGAGATCTGCGCCGACCAGGCACTGAAGGCGGCCGATGCCGCCGACGCCGCGGTGCGCGGGGGCGCGCCGCTGGGCCTCCTGCACGGCGTGCCGGTCACCATCAAGGCCAACGCCGATCTGGCAGGGGCGGCCACGACCAATGGCGTCGTCGCGTACCGGGACCTCATTGCCAGCGAGAACAATCCCGCCGTCGACAACTGGCTCAAGGCCGGCGCGGTCGTGATCGGCCGCAGCAACGTTCCGGCATTCTCCTGGCGCTGGTTTTCGGACAACGACCTGCATGGCCGCACCGTCAACCCGTTCGACGCCGCGCGCACGCCGGGCGGCTCCAGCGGCGGCGCGTCCGTCGCCGCCGCCCTGGGCATGGGGCCGCTGGCGCACGGCAGCGACCAGGGTGGATCGATCCGGTATCCGGCCTATGCCTGCGGCGTGGCGGGGCTGCGGCCCTCGCAAGGCCGGGTGCCGGCCTACAACGCCAGCCAGAAATCGGAGCGTCCGGTGGCTTCCCAACTGGCCGCGACCCAGGGCCCCTTGGCGCGGAACATTGCCGACCTGAGACTGGGGCTGGAGGCCATGTCGGCGGGCGATTCCCGCGATCCGTGGTGGGTGCCCGCGCCGCTGGACCTGCGCCGGCCTGGAGATAGCCGGCGGGTGGCGCTGTTCTGCGGCACCTCGGCCCTGAAATCCGATCCCGCTGTGCTGGATGCCTTGCTGCGCGCCGCAAAGTACCTGGAAGACGCGGGCTACATCGTCGAAACAGCAACGCCGCCCAGGTTCGAGGAAGCGGCCGAGCTATGGCGCAGCGTGCTGATGAACGAAGCGTCCGGCTCCATGGGCCGCGAAATCGAGCGTGCAGGCGACGCGGCGATACAGCGCGCCTACCGCAGCATGCTTGCGCACACCTCGCCGCTGGACAAGGACGGCTTTATCCAGGCGCTGGCGCTGCGCACCACGATACTGCGGGAGTGGGGCGCATTCTTCGACCGCTATCCCGTCCTGCTCATGCCGGTGTCGTTCGAGCGTCCATTCCCGATCGACCAGGACCAGCAAGGCGACGCGGCCATGGGCGACATACTGCGCGCGCAGAGCCCGCTGGTCTCGACCGCGATACTGGGCTTGCCTGGCCTGTCGGTCCCTGTCGGCCTGGCGGACTGTGTGCCGATGGGTGTCCATCTGGTGGCGGGGCGGTTCCGCGAAGACCTGTGCCTGGCCGCGGGCGAAGCCATCGAGGCGCGGGCGGGGTGGTCGGTGCTGGATAGGCTCGTGGCCTGAGCGGCGCGGAAGGAAGGGGAAGGGCGGCTATGGAGGCATCCGTGGCGGATGGCCGGGCGCGGATGCCGGGGCCATAAAGCCCTGTCCGCCGCAGGGGCATGACTATATATCGAATACTTCCGATATAAGATTCGATAAATTGCGATACTTCAATATGACGGTCTCCACTTCCAGCTCCGACCCAGCCGCCTCGTTACCGGCCATTGACGCCGACGCCATCCTCAAGGCGTTGGCCAATCCGGTGCGGCGCGACATCCTTGCCTGGCTGAAGACGCCGCACGCGTACTTCGAGGAACGCCCGGGCCATATTTTCGAGCATGGCGTATGCGCGGGCCACATCGACGAACGCTGCGGACTGTCCCAGTCCACCGTGTCCTCGCACCTGGCCGTTCTGCAGCGCGCGGGCCTGATCTCGGCGACCAAGGTGGGGCAGTGGATTTTCTACCGTCGCAACGAAGCCGCCATTGCCGCGTTCCTGCGGCAATTGAACCAGGATATGTAGCCCCGCTACGCCGCCAGCGGCCCCTGATCCGGGGCCAAGGATTTACGCATGAGCCAATTTTTCGAACCCCTGCGCGCAGGCGATCTGACGCTGCGCAACCGTATCGTCATGGCGCCTTTGACGCGCATGCACGCCAGTCCGGGCCGCGTGCCCAACGACCTGATGGTCGAGTACTACACCCAGCGCGCCGGCGCCGGCATGATCCTGACCGAAGCCACGGCCGTCACCCCGCAAGGCGTGGGCTATGCCGATACGCCGGGCCTGTGGACCCCCGAACAGGTCCAGGGCTGGCGCAAGGTCACGTCCGCGGTGCACCGGGCCGGCGGCCTGATCGTGGCGCAGCTCTGGCACGTGGGCCGGATCTCCGACCCCATGTTCCTGGATGGCGAACTGCCGGTGGCGCCCAGCGCCATTGCCGCCCGCGGCCACGTCAGCCACGTGCGTCCGGAGCGCGCCTACGTCACGCCGCGCGCGCTGGAAACGGCCGAGATCCCGGGCGTGGTCGAGGCCTACCGCCACGGCGCGAAGATGGCCATGGAGGCCGGTTTCGACGGCGTGGAAGTGCATGCCGCCAACGGCTATCTGCTGGACCAGTTCCTGCAGGACAGCACCAACCATCGCACTGACGCCTATGGCGGCTCGCTGGAAAACCGCGCGCGGCTGCTGCTGGAAGCGGTGGACGCCTGTATATCGGTGTGGGGCGCGGGCCGCGTGGGCGTGCATCTGTCGCCGCGCGGGGAAATCCACACCATGGGCGATTCCAACCCGGCCGCCACCTTCGGCTATGTGGCGCGTGAACTGGGCAAGCGCGGCATCGCCTTCCTGTGCGTGCGCGAATACGAAGCCGCCGACAGCCTGGGCCCGATGCTCAAGGCCGAATTCGGCGGCACGTACATCGCCAACGAAGGATTCGGCCGCGAGTCCGCCGAGGCCGCCATTGCCGCGGGCCGCGCCGATGCCGTGGCTTTTGGCGTGCAGTACATCGCCAATCCGGACCTGGCGCGCCGCTTCGAACTCAAGGCGCCGCTGAACCGGCCCAACCCGGCCACGTTCTATGCGCCGGGCCCGGGCGGCTACACCGACTATCCGGCCCTGGCCTGACCGGCGGGTCCGGCATTCAGAACACGGCGCGCATCGGATAGGTGAACAAGCCGAAGTGCGCCGCGTTCAGGCCCAGGTGCGCCAGCACCGCAGCGGCCAGGCCGCCGTATTTGTAGGCCAGGCCGTAGGCCGCGCCCGCCAGGCTGGCCAGCAGCATCCATTGCCAGCCGCCTGCGTAATGCGCCAGGCCGAACAGCACGGCCGCGATGATCAACGCCGCCCACGACCCCCAGGCGCGGCCGCGCCACAAGTCCGTCAGCCGCTGTTGCAGATAACCGCGGAACAGCGCCTCCTCGGCCAAGGTCACCAGCAAGGCGTTGTTGATCAGCCAGATCCAGCCCGATTGCGGCCACTTGGGCGCCCAGCCGACCACGCCCAGCGCTAGCGCGCAGCCCAGGCAGATGGCGACGGCGCCCGCGCAAGCCAGGAACGCGGACGACAGCGTGGCGCGCGGAGTCAGTCCCGCCATCGGCGGCGTCAGCGCCAGCACGACCCAGAACGCCACCAGCGGCTTGTCCAGGTTCAGGTACATGCCGAAAGGCACGGCGTCCGGACTCAGTGGCGCTGGCGCGATGACCTGCGGGTTGTGAAAGCCCGGCAGCAGGTGCAGGAACAGCAGCGCGGCCAGCGCGATGAAGAGCGCATGGCCGGCGGTGCGCGCCAGCGCGCCCGATGCGGGCCGGACCAGCACGGCGGCCAGGATCAGCAACGCAGGCCAGGCCAGCGCCACGGCGTCTATCGTGCCATCGCTCCAGGCCCAGGCGTAGGCGGCGGCGAGCGGCGCCAGCGCCCAGCGGCGGGTGGCGGGTGGCCACAACATGGCGGCGGCGATGAACAGTGCGGACCAGGGGCTTAGCGCAGGCACGGGCGTGGACGGGCGTTAAAAGGGCTGAGTGTAAACGCGCGGCTCTTTGCGGGCCGCACGGCATGCGCGCCGGACCGCTGAGCGCGTGTGCTGACGCCGCGCCGCGAACCCAGGTATCCTGGCGCCTGCCGGATACCTGGGAGCCAGACTATGAAGATGATCGCGTGGTTGATGTTGGCGGCGGCAGTGCTGCCTTTCGTGTCGGCCATCGTCGCCAAGGCGGGCGGAAAGAAGTTCGACAACAATGATCCGCGCGCCTGGCTGGCACGCCAGGAAGGTTGGCGCGCGCGTGCCAATGCGGCGCAGACCAATACCTTTGAATCGCTGCCGTTCTTCTACGCGGCGGTGCTGTTCGCGCTGTATACCCAGGCGCCGCCCGCGCACGTGGCCACGCTGATGGCCTGCTGGCTGGGCGTGCGGCTGGGCTATCTGGCCATGTACCTGGCGGGCTGGGGCGCGCTGCGTTCGCTGGTGTGGGCCATCAGCGTGGGCTTCATCATTGCGATCCTGTTCGCGGGTGTCTGACGGACGGCGCCATGCGCAAGCGGCGTGTCGCGGCAATGGCGGCCATCGCGCTGCTAGGCTTCATCTACATCAACAACGCTGACTGGGCGGCGCCCGATCCCGGTGCGCGGGTGACGCTGCTCGCGCATCGCGGCATCGCGCAACGCTACGACGCGGCGGGCCTGGAGCGGGACACCTGCACCGCGACCCGCATCGTCGAACCCACCCACGGCTATCTGGAAAACACCATCGCGTCCATGCGCGCGAGCTTCGAGGCCGGCGCGGACATCGTCGAGATCGACGTCCATCCCACCACCGATGGCCAGTTCGCCGTGTTCCACGACTGGACGGTCGATTGCCGCACCGAGGGCCGCGGCGCGACGCGCGAACACACGATGGCCGAACTCAAGGCGCTGGACATCGGCTACGGCTATACCGCCGATGGCGGCAAGACCTTTCCGTTCCGCGGGCGCGGCGTGGGCCTGATGCCGACGCTGTCCGAAGTGCTGGAGGCGTTTCCGCGCCAGCGCTTTCTCATCAACGTCAAGAGCCGCGATGCGGAGGAGGGCGCGGCGTTGGCGGCGGTGCTCAACGGCATGCCGCCGGCCAGGCGGGCAGACTTCATGGTGTATGGGGGCGAGGAGCCGGTAGGCCGGTTGCGCCAGTTGGCGCCGGGCGTGCGCACGCTGACGCGCTCGGACCTGAAGTCCTGCCTGTTGCGCTATGCGGCCGCGGGCTGGACCGGCCACGTTCCGCAGGTCTGCCGCGGCATGGCGCTGACGGTGCCGGTGAACGTCGCGCCCTGGTTGTGGGGCTGGCCCGGCCGCTTCCTGGACCGCATGGAGACGGCGGGCAGCAGCGTGTTCCTGCTCGGTCCTTACGCCGGCGAGGGCCATTCCACGGGTATCGACACCCCGGAGGACATACGCCGCGTGCCGGCGGGATACGCGGGCGGGATCTGGACCAACGAAATCGAAGCCGTGGCGCGCGCGTTCAAGGGCGGGCCATGAAACCCGCTACTTCCATTCGAACACGGCGCGCGCGGTGCCAGAGTTCTGCACCGAGACTTCGCGCTGTTGGGCCTGGCCGTTGTAGGTCGCTGAAATCCTGTAGTTGCCGGCCGGCAGCTTGACCAGCATGTACGGGCCTTCGGCAGTGGTTTGCAGCACGGACTTGCCCTGCGCATCGCTGATGGTGACGGCGACATTGGCGACGTAGTCTGCCTGGCCGCCGCGTTGCGCCGCGAACGTCAGCGCCAGCGGATAGTCCTTGGCTGCGGCCTTCATGGCCTCGGATTCGTCCAGGCCGATGCCGCCGCTGACGTATTGCACCGAACCCTGCTGCTGCACTGCCGGCATGCCTGCCTGGGCGGTGGACAGGACGCCGGCAAAGGCCATGCTGCCCAGCGCCATCGCGGCGGCCATGGTGCAGCGTTCTAAACGCTTGTTCATGAGACTCTCCTGGATAGGACGATCTGCGCGGTGTCGTGCGCGCATGAACATTTCGACCCGCATGCCGGCGCGGAGTTCGCACCCGCGGGTCTCCGATATCAACCGATTGTTTCCGCAGCCTAGGTAAGCGTACCGCGTGCCGCGCTCCAGGAAAATGTCAGCCGGCTTTCGCCGCTGACCGAGCCGTCCGGGGCGAAGCGCCTTTCATCCAGCTGTCCGGCGCCATCGTCGCGCAGCGCCAGTACGCTGGAACTGCGCGTGCCATAGTTCGGACTGACGATGAACGGGCTGCTCAATAGCCTTTCGCGATCCAGCGGCAGGCCGGTGGCGGGCAGGTCGGCGTCGTCGGCGGGCTGGCGGTCGGCCAGGGCGGCCATCAGCGCGGGCAGGTCGGGCTGCGGCCCGCTGCGCAGCACGGCCTCGAAAGCCGCCTTGGTGCGCGCCAGCTTGGGCCAGGGCGTGTCCAGCAGATGGTTGGACAGGGCATAGACGCCCGGAGCCAGGCGCCGCGGGCCGCCGTCGCGGTTGCTGAGATACCAGGCTTCGCGCGCATCGCCCACGATCAGGTTGAAGCCGTTGTAGGCCTGGCCGGCGGCATGCACTTGCGCCAGGTAGTCGGCCGGGGAGACCGTGCCGCGCAGATAGTCTTCGACCAGCGCGCCGCGCGAAGGCGCGTTCTCGATCATCCTGCCCGGCTCGCGAAAGTTGGTCACTAGCGCATGGCGTCCGCCGGTCGTCGCGCCCATCCAGCTGCCGCCGGCCAGGCCGTCGCGGCCGGCGTAGACCTCGGGGGCGTCAGGCCATTGCGCGGCGGGCAAGGTGGGGCGTTGATGGAATTCGTCGCGGTTGGCGGCGATCAGGACGGGGATGCCCGGCAGGGCATGCAGGGCCAGTACGGCAAGACACATGGTTCAGACCTGGTTGGCGGGTTTGTCGGGGATGGCTTTGCCTGGCGCGGCCGCGAAATCCGGGCCGGCCAGCGCGGCGCGTAAGGCTTCGATCTGGGCGGCCACGTCGCGCAGCGCGGGGGCGGTCGAGGCGATGGCGGCGGCCGGCATGGCCGCGCCTTGCGCAACGGCGGCGCTCATTTGGTGCAGGCTGGCCGCCAGTTGCGCCAGCTCCGCGGCGCTAGGCGCGGCCTGGTCGGCGGGCAGCGACCAGGCCGTGTCGGAAATGGCGTTGGCCACGCGTTCCAGCGCGACCTCCACCGGCCACCAGGCCAGTGCGCGGCGGCTGACCAGGCGCGGCTCGGACAGCCCGCGCTGCAAGGCGATGCGCAGATCGGACAGGCGTGCGTAGGCGCTGGCGCGCAGGTCGTGGCGGCTGGTGGGATCGGCCTGGAACACCGTGTTCAGGTAGGCGGCCAGCGTGTCCATGGCGGCGGCGACCGCGTTGTCCAGGTTGCCGCGTTCTATCCGTATCCATGGCAGGTAGCCCACCAGCAGCACGATGCCGGCGGCCACGGCCACATCGATCAGGCGCGCCAGCGCGATGGGCCAGCTGCCTGGTTGCAGCGCGCCGATCAGCAGCATCAGGATGGGCAGCAGGATGGCGGAAAACAAGCCGTAGTTGCGCCGCACCGACCAAGGCAGCAGGGACGCCAGCCCCGCCACCGTGAGCAGGCTGACGATGCCGTTGCGGTCCAGCGCCAGCACGGTCGCGCTGATCGCCACGCCCACCACGCTGCCCGCGCAGCTTTGCAGCGCCCGCGCGAACACCGAGCCGAAGTTGGGCTTGAACACCACCACCACGATCAGCGGCACCCAGTAGGAACGCGGCAGCGAGGCCGCCAGCGCCACGGCCTCGGCGGCGATCAGGCACAGGCCCAGCCGCACCAGGTAGCGCAAGGTGGTCGGCCCCGGCCGGTAAGTGCGCGCCAGCACGCGCCAGGGCGTGCGCGGCCGCGCCGGCGGCAGGCCGGCAAAGGCGTCGGCTTCGGACAGCGCGCCGCCGTCCAGCAGGGGCTGCACTTGGGCCAGCGCGTCGGCCAAGGGGGCCATGTCCACGTGGCGCAAGGCCGCGATGTCCTCGCGCGGGTCCGGCGTTGCGTCGTTTTCCACGCGGTCTGCGAGCCGGTTCATGACCCGCGCGCAGTCGCGCGGCAGCACGCGTCCGGCGCGGGCCAGCTCCAGGGCGGTGTTGGTGAGAGGCGTACAGGCTTGCAGCTGGGCCGCCAGCCGGGCCAGTCGCGGGGAGGGGCCGGCCGCGCTGCGGCGCGCGGCCAGCACGGTGTCGTAGGCGGTCGTCATGGCCGCTTCCATGTCGCGCCGCGCGCTCATGGTGTGCGAGGTGCCGATGGCGGCGAACATGGCCGCCAGCTTGCGGTAGGCCATGGCGACGGCGGCGCGCTCGGGCGCCGTCGGATGGACCACCCAGCCCGTCAGGGTCAGCGCCAGGCCGAACAGGCCGCCGGCTCCCACCAGCACCGAAGGCAGCCAGGGCGGCAGGGTGGACGTCAGGCTGGCGCCGACGATGACATAGGCGGCGAATTGCAGCGTGGAGACGGCGGCGATGTTGTTGAAGGTGCCGACCAGGCTGGCCGCCAGCACCAGCAGCGTCATGGCGGCGGACGTCCACAGTCCGTGCCCTGCAATCAGGGTGCCGAGGAAATATCCCAGCGCGCCGCCGAACACGGTGGCGCCAATGGACAGGGCGCGGTTGCGGTATGGGCCGCCGTTGTCGCCGGTGATGGCGGGCAGCGCGCCTAGCGCAACCAGGGCCGCCGCCGCGCTTTGGTCCAGCGCGAGTCCGACCGCCGAAGGCAGGCCGATGGCCAGCGCGGCGCGCAGCGCCACCCAGCGGCTGACGGGCGAAGGCTCCATGTGCGCCAGGCTCATCAGCCAACGCATGTTGGCGTTGCGCGCGGCATGTTTCAGCGAGGAACGGAACACGGCGGCCTCGTGGCGCGGCCTGGGGATCAGGCCTTGATCAGCGGCGCCTCGTCGGGCGCGGCCAGCCGGAAGTAGTCTTCCGTATTCAGGAGGATGGAGGCGTCCAGGCGGCCGGCGTTGAATACGATTTCACCATGGCGTTCGCGCAGGCTTGGGTCCACCAGCAGGTGCAGGTCCGGATTGAAAGTGAAGGGCGGAATGGCCCCGATCTCGCAGCCGGTGAGTTCTCGCGCCAGGTCCTGCGACGCCAGCGAGGCCTTCTTGCCGCCGGCCGCGCGGGCGATGGCGTCCAGGTCGGCCTGCTTGTCGGCCGGGAACACCGCCAGCACGTTGCGGCGCTGGTTGGAGGATATCTTGACGCGGCAGACCAGCGCCTTGGCGCCCTGGCTGACCTCGGTGCCGCGGATCGCGGCGACTTCGACGGAGCGGCCGGCCGCGGCGTGTTCAATCAGGCGGTAGCGGGCCTGGTTCTGGGCAAGCAAGGCTTGCAGGCGTTCGTAGACTTCCATGTCGGGGCGCGTAGATCGGGATGTGGCGGGGCGCAGGCCGGGAGTCGGCCTCGTACGCCGCATGATACGCCCGCCGCGCGGCGCCGCGGCGGCGCGTACGCTGATCCGGGCCAGCCTCCTCAGATTTCTCCGGTAAAGGCGTAACCCCAGCCCCAGACGGTGCGGATCGGCAATTCCAGGTTCAGGTCCTGGGCCTTGCGGCGCAGGCGGCTGACCAGCACGTCGGTGCGGCGCATCGATTCGTGGCCGCCATGCGAATCGGTGATGGCTGCGTCGGCGCGCGGCAGGCGCTTGTCGGCGGAAGCCGTCAGCTTGAGCAGGAACTCGCGCTCGGCCAGCGTCAGGGCCAGGCGCTTGCCTTGCGGGCTGACCAGCGTCCAGGCCGCATCATGGAATTGCCATTTGCCTGCCGCGTCGCCTGGCGCCGGCTGCGCCAGACGCGGCTCGGCGTCGACGGCGCGCCGGCCAGGCGCGGGGATGCGCCGCACCAGCGCCTGCAACGCAGCCGCGATTTCCGTTGCGCCCGCGTCAGAGGGCAGGCAGACGTCTGCGCCGCAGTGCAGGCCGAGTATGCGATTTTCGGGCGAGTCGAAGGTGGAGATGGCGACGATGCCCGCGGTGGTGTCCAGGGCGCGCAGGCCAGCCACGGCCATGCAGAGATCGGACAGCTCGGCTTCCATCACCAGCAATGGGGTGCGGCGGGCCTGAAACAGGCGGCACAAGTTATTGGAGTCTTCGCACAACCGGGGCGAGAAGCCCATTTCCGCCAGCGCCGCGCCGCGGTGCGCGCGCACTCCGGGATCGGGAGAGAAGACGATCAGGTCTAGTAGGTCATTCATGAATCGTTGTGATCTGTGCAGCATGAGCGCATGCATGATGCATCGGATACAGCGATTTCCTAAACCCCGCACAACGCCACTTTATTACCCGAATTCTCGGGCAAGGTTACGCAAGGCGCGTCGCGGCACCGTTATGGTGCGTCGGCGGACGTTTCATTCCACCAACCGCCGCCCAACGCCTGCAGCAGGGCGGCGGTGTCGGCGTGGCGCGCCGCGTCCGCGGCGGTGCGCGCAATGCGTGTCTGAAGCAGTTGGCGCTGGCTGTCCAGCAGGCTCAGGTGGCTGATGCCGCCGGCCTGGTAGCGCCCTTGCGCGATGCGCTCGGCCTGGTCGGCGCGGCGCCAGGCCTCGTCGCTGGCCAGGTAGGCGTCGCCGTCGGTCTGCACCGCGCGCAAGGCGTCGGCGACCTGCCGGAAGCCCTCTAACACTGTTTGACGGTAACCGGCCGCGGCCGCGTCGTAGGCGGCCTCGGCCGAGCGCGTGCGCGCGCGCAGCTCGCCACCATGGAACAGCGGCTGGACCAGGCCCAGGCCCAGGCTCCAGACGTTCAGGCCATCGGACAGGTCGCCCGCGCGGGTGCGTTGCGAGCCGAAGCTGGCGGTCAGGGTGAATTGCGGATACTGGTTGGCGACGGCCACGCCGACATTGGCCGAGGCCTGATGCCAGAGCGCTTCGGCGGCCAGGATGTCGGGCCGCTGGCGCGTCAGGGCCGAGGGCACGCCGGTGGGCACGTTGGCGGGCAGCGTCAGGTCGGCCAGCCGCAAGGGCGCGGACCGCAGCTCGGCTGGCGCCAGCCCGAGGTAGGCGGCCAGCTGGTGCGTGGCCTGAGCCAGCTGGTATTCCAGCGGCGGCAGCGTGGCCAGGGTCTGCGCGACCAGCAGCTCCTGGTTGCGCAGATCGGCCTCGGACACGCCGCCCGCCTGCTGGCGCTGGCGCATGATGTCCTGCTGCCGCTCCTGCGCCGCAAGCAATGCCCGCGTGTCGGCCAGGCGTTCGTTCAGGTCGGCCTGGCGGATGGCGGCAGTGACCACGTTGGCGGCCAGCGACATGCGCGCAGCCTGCAGCTCATGCGCCTGGTAGTTCACCTGCGCGCCCAGGCCTTCCAGCGCGCGGCGATTGCCGCCGAACACGTCCAGCGTGTAGGACACGTCGATGGACGCGTTGTAGAGCGTGAAGGGCGGGGGCTGCTCGGCCACCGGCACGCCGAAGGCTGCAGGGTCCACCTTCTGCCGCGTCACCGACAGGTTGCCGTCGACCTGGGGCAGCATGCGGCCGCCGGTTTCGGCGTTCAGGTCTTCATTGGCCTGGCGCAAGCGGGCGCGCGCCTGCTCCAGCGTGGGGCTGGCCTGCAAGGCCTGCCGGACCAGCTGGTCGAGCGCTTCGGAGCGGAACAGCTGCCACCATTGCGCGGGGATGTCGACGCCGTCCTGCAGGCGTTGCGCGCCGCTGGCGGCTGAGGCATCGCGAGGCGCGGTGTAGGCGTCGACCCGCGGCGGTGCCGGACGCTCGAAGTCCGGCCCCACGGCGCAGCCCGCGAGCAGCGCGCACAGGACCGGCGCAGCCAGGCGCAAGGGCGCGGCGGCGGACGGGAAGGGCAAGGGCGTGGAGCGGGACATGGCGGTTCAATCCAGGGTGCGGCGGTAGAACTTCACGGCGGCGGTCATGACGACCACGGTAAACACCAGCAGCGGCCAGATGCTGGGCCACAAGTCCCACCAGCCGTTGCCTTTGAGCAGGATGCCGCGGATCAGGCGGTTGAAGTGGGTCAGCGGCAGCAGGTTGCCCAGGTATTGCGCCCACATCGGCATGCCCTGGAACGGGAACATGAAGCCGGACAGCAGCATGTTGGGCAGGAAATAGAACATGGTCAGCTGCATGGCCTGCAACTGGTTCTGCGCCAGCGACGACAGCGTGATGCCCACGGTCAGGTTGGCGGCCACGAACACCAGCGCAGACAGGTACACGGCCAACAGCGACCCCTGGAACGGCACGTGGAAGACGAAGTGCGCGGCCAGCAGGATGATGCTGGACTGGATCAGGCCTATCGCGATGTACGGCACTATCTTGCCCGTCATCACTTCGATGGGCAGCACCGGCATCGCCAGCAGGTTTTCCATCGTGCCGCGTTCGCGCTCGCGCGTGATGGCCAGGCCGGTCATCATCACCAGCGTCATGGTCAGGATCACGCCCATCAGGCCCGGCACGGTGTTGTATTGCGAGATCTGCTCTTCGTTGTAGAGCTGGTGCACCAGCACGTCGAAGGGCGGCTGGCCGCCGGCCAGGCTGGCCAGCGGTCCGGTCAGGTCCTTGGTCGCCACGGCCTGCGACAACTGCGTGGCCGCGCCGATGGCCAGTCCGGTCGCCATGGGGTCGGTGGCGTCGGCCTCGATCAGCAGCGCGGGGCGCTCGCCGCGCAGCAGCTTGCGGCTGAAGTCCGGCGGAATGGTCAGGACGAACAGGACGCGCCCTTGCGCCAAGGCCGCGCGGCCCGCTTCTTCATTGTCCAGCTCTTCGATGATATGGAAGTAGTCGGACGATTTCATCGCCGCGACGAAGCTGCGCGTGAACGGGCTGTGGTCGGCGGCGATGACCGCCGTCGGCATCTGCTTGGGATCCGTGTTGATGGCGTAGCCGAACAGCGCCAGCTGCATGATGGGCAGGCCCACGATCATGCCGAAGGTGATACGGTCGCGGCGCAGCTGCAGGAACTCCTTGAGCACCATGCTCCACCAGCGCGACCAGGAAAAGCCTTGCAGATGGCGCATCATGGCGGGCTCGCGAAGTTGTCGGTGGAGCGTTTCATCAGGTAGATGAAGACATCCTCCAGGCTGGTGGCTATGGGTTCCAGGGTCAGGTCCTGGCCGGCGATGGCGTCCCTGAGCGTGCGTTCCAGCAGGGCGGCGTCGCGGCCGCTGATGTGCAGCGCCGAACCGAAGGCCACGGTCTGGTCCACGCCCGGCGCGTTGCGCAGGCGCTGCGCCAGAGGCACCAGGTTGTGGCCGTGGATGGCCCAGGTGGTCAGGCCTTGCTCGGCGATGACGTCCTCGGCCGTGCCTTGCGTCAGCAGCCGGCCGTAGGAGATGTAGGCCAGCTTGTGACAGCGTTCGGCCTCGTCCATGTAGTGCGTGCTGACCAGCACCGAGATGCCGCGCGCCGCCAGTTCATGCAGCTGCTCCCAGAAGTCGCGCCGCGCGGTCGGGTCCACGCCCGCGGTGGGTTCGTCCAGCAGCAGCAGCTTCGGCTGATGCAGCAGGCAGGCCGCCAGCGCCAGGCGCTGCTTCCAGCCGCCGGACAAGGAACCCGTCAACTGGCCGGCGCGGCTTTGCAGGCCCAGGTCTTCCAGCGCGCGGTCCACCGCCGCGCGCCGTTCGGGCATGCCGTACATGCGCGCCACGAAATCCAGGTTCTCGCGGATGGTCAGGTCGTCCCAGTAGGAGAACTTCTGCGTCATGTAGCCGACGTGCCGCTTGATCTGCGCGCTGTCGCGCAGAATGTCGTAGCCCAGGCAGGTGCCGCTGCCCGAATCCGGCGTCAACAAACCGCACATCAGCCGGATGCTGGTCGTCTTGCCGCTGCCGTTGGGGCCCAGGAAGCCGAAGATCTCGCCTTCCCGCACTTGGAGCGACACGTCGTTGACGACGTGCTTGCTGCCGAAGCGCTTGTTCAGGCCGTGCACGTCGATGACGTATTGCCCGGCGGATGCTTCCTGCGTGGCGGCGGGCGCGCTCATTGCAGCACCGCTTCCACCGGCTGGCCCGGATGTAGCCGCGTGGCGGCTTCGGGCGCTGGCCGCGCCTGCACCATGTAGACCAGCTTGCTGCGGCTTTCGCGGCTGTAGATCACGGGCGGCGTGTACTCGGCCTGGGTCGATATGTAGTCGATGCGCACGGGGATGGGATCGCCGCAGCCATCGCAGCGCACCGTCGCCTGTTGCCCCACCTTCAGCGCGCCCAACGCCGTTTCCGGAACGAAGAAGCGCACCTTGATGTTGCCCGGCGGCAGCAGGCTGACGACCGGACTGCCGGCAGGCACCCATTCGCCCACGCGGTAGAGCGTGTCGAATACCAGCCCCGCGGCCGGCGCCGCCAGGCGCTTTTGCGCCAGCGTCCATTCCGCCTGGGCCAGCGCGGCGCGGGCCGCATCGACTTGGGCGGCCTGGGCGCGGCGCTGGTCGTCGCGGCCGGGCAGGCGGGCCACTTCCAGCTGGGCCTGCAACTCGCGCACGCGCGCCGCGTCCGATTGCGCCTGTTCGCGGCTGTCGTCCAGCTGCGCGCGCGCGATGCCGCCGATGCGGAGCTGGTCGGTATCGCGCCGCAGTTGCGCCGCCGAGCGGCGGCTGGCCGCCTCGGCCTGCGCCAGCTGGGCGCGGCTGACGTCCACTTCGGGCGGACGCTTGCCGGTGGCGATGTCTTCTTCCTGGGCCACGGCGGCGGCCAATTGCGCGCTGGCCTGGTCGCGCGCCGCGGTTTCGCGCGTGGCTTCCAGCGCGAAGAGCGGCGCGTCGGCTTGCACCTGCTGGCCGCGCCGCACCGGCAGCTCGGCCAGCCGGCCGGCCTCGGACGACGCCACGTAGACATATTCGCCTTCGGCGTAGCCCTGGAAAAAGGCGCCGTTGTCCTTGCCGCAACCGCCCAGGGCAAGCACGGCCAGCGCAGAGGCGGGCAGGGGGCGGCGCAAGGCCTGTCTCTTATACACATCT
>NZ_QWFB01000021.1:0-24757 GCF_003576205.1 Achromobacter sp. K91
AGCTCACGCTGTCCACCGCAAGGCCCTCGCTGGGCGGCGGGGCGGCCACATCGACGATCCACGGCTGCAGCGCAGGCGCGCCGCCGCCCAGCGAGGGCCTTGCGGTGGACAGCGTGAGCTTGACGTTATTCCAGTCTTCACCGGTGTCCTGGCGGATGACGCCGAAATAACCCAGGTCCACGCTGCGATCGGCCGGGCGCAGGCGCGCATCGTATGCGGGCGTCCAGCGGGCGCCGGCCACGGCGTAGGAAACGTTCAGGTCCAGCTTGCCCGCGCGGGCCAGGTTGACGCGCAGGGTGACGGTCTTGGTGCGGCGGTTGAGCGAGCTTTGCAGCTGATCCAGCTGGTTCTGCAAGGCGGTCAGCTCGCGCTCCAGCACCTCTTTCTGTTCGGCCACCCGGCGCAGTCCGGCCAGCGACTTGGCCAGGGAGTCCGCGCTCAGCGATTGGATCGCCTTCAGTTCGTCCAGCGTCAGGCGCGCGCCGTTCTTCGACGGTTCGGTGGCGCCGCGCTGCATCATCAGCACCAGCTCGCGCTGGTTGTCCAGCACGGCGGCCTCATCGTCCAGCAGCGCCTGCTGGCCTTGCAGCTTGCGTACCTGTTCCTCCAGCAGCTTGACGCGCTCGTTGGCGGTGTCTGCCTGATAGGCGTCGCGCACCTTCACGTCCAGCAATGTCGCCTGGCCAGTGCTCTTGGCCGAGACTTGCAGCGAATTTTCCTGCAGGCTGGCCGGCAGCTTCTCCAGCACCAGCTCGTGTTCGCCGGCGGCCAGCTCGCTGCTGGCGGCGCGCGTCACGACGGCGCGGTCCTGGTAGACGGTCACGGAACCGATGGAGGAAGGCAGTCCGGCGGCTGCGGCCAGGCCGGGGATCGTCGCGATGGCCAAGGCCAGAAGGGTACGTCGCACTATTTCACCTTTGTACAGGTTGGAATCGCGCGACGCCGTGTCCTTGGACAGGGACGGACCGCCGCGCGCGCCAAATTTACATTGCGGCCCGGACGCTGATCTTACAGAAAATGACAAACGCGACAGGGCGATACCGTAGCGCGGCCTAGGGGTGGGCCAGCGCGCGCAGCATGTCCACGGCGTTGCCCGCCGCGGTCGAGCGGTCGTGGCGGCGGTAGGCCATGTCCAGCAGGGCGTGCGGCGCGTCGCCCTTGATGGGCCGGTACTCGATGCCTTGCGCGCCCATGTGCCGCATCGCCGCAGGCACGACCGAAATGCCCACGCCGGCAGCCACCAGACTCACGATGGAGGCCATCTGCGGCGCTTCCTGGATGACCCGCGGCACGAAGCCGGCGCGCTGGCACGCCGACATGATGGCGTCGTACAGGCCCGCGCCGATGGGGCGCGGATACAGCACGAAGTCCTCGTCCGCCAACGCGGCGATGGGCACGCTGCGCTTGCGGCTCAGCGCATGGTCTGGCGGCAGGGCCACCAGCATGGGTTCGTCCAGCACGCGCTCGGACTCGAACTCCGGGTCCAGCACATAGGGAGGCCGCACGAAGGCCACGTCGACGTCGCCGGCGCGCAGGCCGCGCAGCAGCGTGACCGTATTGCTCTCGGTGAGCGTGACGCGCACGTCGGGATACCGGTCCCGGTACGCCCGGATGGCGCGGGGCAGGTAGGGGTGGAACACCGCGGACGCCGTGAATCCCACGGTGATTGCTCCGCGTTCCCCGCGGCCCAGCCGGCGGGCCGTGTCGATGGCGCGGTCGGCGCTGGCGAGGATGGCGCGGGCGTCTTCCAGGAACTGGGCGCCGGCCTCGGTCAGCGCGATGCCTCGCGGCAGGCGCAGGAACAGCGGGGTGCCGATTTCGCGTTCCAGCTGCTGGATCTGCTGGCTCAACGGCGGCTGGCCTATGCCCAGCCTGGCGGCGGCGCGCGTGAAGTGCAGCTCTTCGGCGACGGCGGTGAAATACCGCAGGTGGCGCAATTCCATCGTTATTAAATATGGTCGGGATGACTTTCATATATTGGACATATGCAGGGGAAAAGTCTACCTTGGTGGCGTGGGCTGCATGCCCGCTGTTCTCGAGAATCCCGATGTCTGCCCCATTAGCCAGTCCCTCATCCCCAAGCGCCGCGTCTTCGCCGGCGGAGCCTGTCTCTACTTCCACCGATCATCTCGCCCGCGGCACGCCCGGTTTGCGGCGCGCCCAGTGGGCCTTGTTCGCGGCCGGTTTCTCCACTTTTTCCCTGCTGTATTGCGTGCAGCCGCTGATGCCGCTGTTCACCCATGCGTTCGGCGTATCGCCCGCGCAGAGCAGCCTGGTGCTGTCCCTGTGCACCGCTTTCCTGGCCGTCGCCATCTTCTTCGTGGGCTTGTTTTCACAAGCCGTGCCGCGCAAACGCGCCATGGCGCTGTCGCTGTTCGCGTCCGCCGTGCTCGGCACCATCGCCGCCGCCGCGCCCGACTGGCACAGCCTGCTGGCGCTGCGCGCGCTGCAAGGGCTGGCCATGGGCGGCGTGCCGGCGCTGGCCATGGCCTACCTGGCCGAAGAGGTCGAGCCAGGAACCCTGGGTTTCGCCATGGGCCTGTACATCGGCGGCAGCGCGTTCGGCGGCTTGTCCGGCCGCGTCATCACCGGCCTGGTGTCGGATCATTTCGGCTGGCGCGCCGCGCTGGGCACGCTGGGCCTCCTGGGTATCGTGGCGGCGGTGCTGTTCGTCTGGCTGCTGCCTGCGTCGCGCAGGTTCGCGCCCCAGCGGGGCCGGGGCTGGGCTGGCGTGTGGGGCGATGTGCGCGCAGGCGCAGCCTCGCACCTGAAAAATGGCCCCCTGTGCGGGCTGTTCGCGCTGGGCGGCCTGCTGATGGGCGCGTTCGTCACGGTGTACAACTACGTGGGCTTTCGCCTGCTGCTGCCGCCGTTTTCGCTGAGCCAGACCTTCATTGGCTTCATCTTCGTGGTCTATCTGGTCGGCATCTTCGCCTCGACCTGGTTCGGCCGCCTGGCCGACCGCCATGGACGCGGCGCGATGCTGTCGGCCGCCACCGGCTTGGCGCTGGCGGGGTTGCTGCTGACGCTGTCCAACTGGCTGCCTCTGCTGATCGCCGGGATCGTGGTGTTCACCTTCGGCTTTTTCGCGGCCCACGCCGTCGCCAGCGGCTGGGTCGGACAGATGGCGCGCGGCTACAAGGCGCTGGCGGCGTCGCTATATCTGCTGGTGTACTACGTGGGATCGAGCGTGCTCGGATCGCTGGGCGGACACTTCTGGACCACGGGCCAGTGGCCCGGCGTGGCCGCGATGGCCGGCGGGCTGCTCGCGTTGGCGCTGGCGATCAGCGCCGGCCTGTACAAGCGCACGGGCCGCGTGCCGGCATCCGCCGCGGTGGGGCGGGGCATATCCTAGGATGGTCTAAAAGCTAGTAATTCTCATTTATAATTTGCGGCACGCTCGGTGAGCGCCATCCCATCCAGTTCCGAGGGCCGCGATGAATCCTACCTCTCCCGACAGCCAGAACCTGCAACGCGAACATGCCGCGCTGCTCGCCGCCTACGGGCAGGCGCAAGCGCATTGCAGCCGGCTCCTGGCAGCCCAGGCCGCGCGCATCCTGTATCTGGAGAGCGAGGCCATGCGCCTGCGCGCAGCCGTCATCGTGCGCGACACGGCGCTGGCTTGGGCGCGTGAAGACCGCAAGACGCTGGAGACTTCCATTCCAGGCCTGCCCAAGCGCGTGGCGCTGGCGCGCAGCGTCGCCCAGCTGATGGAGCGCGTGCAGACGCTCATGCGCGAGCGTTTGGCCTGGCAAGGGCGGTCTGGCGCTGCCGCGCGCGAACTTGAGACGCTTGCGGAGCCGCCTGCCTGGCGGCCCGCGCCGTCCGCGGTGGTGCTGCGCGAGAAGGCGGTGCTGTGCGTGGGCGAGGACGCGGTGGCCCTGGCGCTGACGCGCAAGGTGGTCGAACTGGCCGGCGGGCGCTATCTCGGCCATGACGGCGGCGCGGATGCCGATGGCGACACGCTGGAAGCCAGCCTGGTGGCTGCGGACCTGGTGATCTGCCAGACCGGTTGCGTCAGCCACGGCGCCTACTGGCGCGTGAAGGACCATTGCACCCGCACCGGTAAACAATGCGTGCTGGTCGACAAGCCCGAAGCCTTGCAGGCGCTGCGGCTGGAGCGTGCACCGCTGAAGACGGACGCTTGATTCGTCCGTCTCCCGCGCGCTAACCGTAGCGTCGCGTTACCTAGCGTTTCGGCTGCGCGGCCGTTGCCGCAATACAGTCTAGGGGCAAGGGGGCCGACATGCTGACCAAGCGGGACCGAGTGGCGCTACCCTGGACGGACACGCTTGCCCGCCTGGAAGACGAGCGCATCATGTTGCAGCGCATAGCCGCCGGCATGCCGCTGGCCGAGGTGCTGGAGCACGTGCTGCATGCCATCGAGGCGCAGTCCAGCGTGGAACTGCGCACTTCCATCGCGCTGGTGGATGAAAGCGGCGGCTTTCTGGTGCATGGCGCCGCGCCCAGCCTGCCGGCCGCCTACAACAGCGCGGTGCACAAGGCCGTTATCGGCCCGGACAGCGCGTCCTGGGGCGAGGCCGCATACACCGGCAGCCCGGTCTACGTCGAAGATATCGCCTTGAACCCCGGTTGGGCGCGCTGGCGCGACCTGGCCTTGTCCCACGGCCTGCGGGCCTGCTGGTCCACCCCGATCAAGGCGCCCGACGGCCGTCTGCTGGGCGTCTTCTCCAATTACTACGGCGTGGTGCGTTCGCCCTCCGCCCACGATATCGACGCGATCGCGCTGGTCACGCGTAGCGCCGCCCTGGCAATAGAACGCCATCTGACGGAGTTGGCGCTGCGCCAGAGCGGCGAACGCTGGCGCGCCATGTTTGCCGGCATGCAGGAAGCGTTTTTTCTCAGTGAGGCATTGCGCGACGACGCCGGCCGCATCGTCGATTTCCGCTTCCTGGAGGTGAACCCCGCCTTCGAGCGCCAGACAGGCATGAAGGAAGGCGATACCCTGGGCCATACACTGCGCGAGATGATTCCCGGCGTGCCCGGCCAGATCATGGATACGTTCGGCCAGGTCATCGAGACCGGCGAGCCGGCCCAGTTCGAGTTCATGGTGCCCGCGCCCACGGAGGCCTGGTACGAGGCCCGCGCGCGCAAGGAAGGAACCGACAGGATGATGGCGTTGTTCCTGGACGTGACGGCGCGCAAGAGGGCCGAGGCCGAGCTGTGGGAAGGGCAGCACCGCAAGAATTACCTCGGCGCGCTGGGCGACCGCATGCGCGAGCTGCATCGCCAGGAGGACATAGAGCAGGCCGCGTGCGAAGGGCTGTGCCTGCATCTGGCGCTTGGCCAGATGGCGGTGCTGGATACGCAGGGCGAAGACCAGGCTCCCGCCATATCTTCGGTCTGGCCCCCGGGGTCCACGCTGCTTGGCCAGCCGCCGCACACGCTCGATGCCTTGGGCGATGACTATCACGCGGCCTTGCGGCTGGGGCGCACCACATACCTGGCGCCGCTGCTGGGAGAAGCCGGCGGCGAGATCCGACCGTGGGCCATCGTCGTGCCGCTGCGGCGCTGGGGCCGGCATACCGGCGCGATGTTGGCGTGTCCCGCATCGGGCAGCAGGCTCAAGAACAGCGATATCGCCTTCCTCGAGGAAGTGGCCGAGCGCATGTGCGGCGCGGTCGAGCGTTCGCAGTATTCGCGCATGCTGGAACAGCGCGTGGAAGACGCGATCGCGGAGCGCGACCGGATCTGGCGCCTTTCGCCGGAACTGCTTGCGGTGGTCGACCGCCAAGGGCGCTTCGTCAGCGTCAACCCTGCGGTGCGACCCATTCTAGGCTGGACCCCTGAGCAGTTCATGTCGTTGGCGCTGGCCGACCTGATCCATCCGGACGATCTGGCGGCGACGCTGGCGGCCTGGGGCTGGTCTTCGGGCGACGCGGGTCCGCGTCCCGGCGCAAGGCATCTGGAAAACCGCCTGCTCAAGCGCGACGGCGGCTATTGCTGGATTACATGGAGCATGTCCTGGACCCAGGACAGCCTGTACATGACGGGGCGGGACGACACCGACCTGAAGCAGCAGGCCGAGGCCTTGCGCGACACCGAGAACGCGCTGCGGCAGTCGCAGAAGATGGAAGCGGTGGGACGCCTGACCGGCGGCATCGCCCACGATTTCAACAATATGCTGCAGGGGATCTCGGGCGCGCTCTACCTGGTGCAACGCAAGATCACGGCCGGCGCGCCGGAACAGGCGCTGCGTTTCGTGGACGTCGCCATGGATTCGGCGAACCGGGCGGCGCACCTGACCCAGCGGCTACTGACTTTTTCGCGCCGCCAGCCCATTGACCCCAAGCCGTTCTGCGTGGCCTCCGCGCTGCAGTCCATGGTGGCGCTGTTCCACCGCTACACCGGCGAACGCGTGGCCCTGCGGCTGGACCTGCCGCAGGAATTGTGGGCGGTCTGCTGCGACAAGAACCAGTTCGAGAATGCCATGCTGAACCTGGTGATCAACGCCTGCGACGCCATGCCGAACGGCGGCGCGCTGACGGTTGCCGCGCGTAATGTGGAGCCGCACGATCCGCTCCTGTCGCTCTGCGCCGGAGAGCATGCGGGACGCTACGTGGAAGTATCGGTGACGGACGTGGGTTGCGGCATGCCGCCAGACGTGCTGGCGCACGCCTTCGACCCGTTCTTCACCACCAAGCCCTTGGGCCAGGGCACCGGGCTGGGCTTGTCCATGATTTACGGCTTCGCCAGGCAGGCTGGCGGCGCGGCCAGCCTGGAGAGCACGGTGGACGTGGGCACCACGGTCAGGTTGTTCCTGCCGCGCTACGACGGCGCGCCCGAAAGCGTACAGGACGGCGGGCGCCCGGCGGCTGCTACGCCCGGCGCAGCGCGCAAGGAAGTCGTGCTGGTGGTGGAAGACGATGCGAACGTGCGGGAAATGGTTCGCGAATGCCTGGCCGAACTCGGCCTGGAGGTGCTGACGGCGGTGGACGGCGAGGCCGGCCTGGACCTGCTGCAATCCGCGCGCGGCATCGACCTGCTGGTAACCGATGTGGGACTGCCGGGGCTCAATGGCCGGCAACTGGCCGACGCCGCCCGCGTGGCGCGTCCCGGCCTGCGCGTGCTGCTGATGACGGGATACGCCGAAAGCGCGGCGCGCGGCCAGGGCTTTCTTGAACAGGGGCTGGAGCTGATCGTCAAACCCTTCCAGCTGGACAAGCTGACCGAGCGCGTGCTGGGCATGCTGGACAGCGCGCCCGGCAGGCCGGGGCAGGAGTCCCGCCACTAGTCCGCGCAAGCCCTGGCCGGCGCCGGCCTAGTGACGGCGGCGCAGTTCCGCGGGAGGCATGCGCAATTGCCCGCGGTACTTGGATACCGTGCGCCGCGCCAGCAGTATGCCGCTGGCCGCCAGTTGCTGGGTCAAGGCCACGTCCGAGAGCGGCATGGCCGGATCCTCGGCCTCGACCATCTCCTTGATCAGGGCCCGCACCGCCGTGGCGGAGCAGGACCCGCCGGTGTCGGTGGCCAGTTCGCGCGAAAAGAAGTGGCGGAACTCGAACACCCCGCGCGGCGTCACCATGTACTTGCCGACGGTGGCGCGCGACACCGTGGATTCGTGCATGTCCAGGTCATCCGCGACCTCGCGCAGCATCAGCGGCCGCAAGGCCACGTCGCCATATTCGAAGAAGGTCTGCTGGCGCTTGACGATGGCTTCGGCCACGCGCTGGATCGTGATGTAGCGCTGTTCGACGTTGCGCACCAGCCAGCGGGCTTCCTGCAGCTCCTGGGCCATGGGGCTGCGGTCGTCCAGGCGAGCGCGCCGGAACAATTCGGCATAGGTCTGGTGCAGCCGCGCCTGGGGCATGGCGTTGCGGTTGGGCAGCACGCGCCAGCGCGATTGCCATTTGTCGACGAATACGTCGGGTACGACGTAGACAGGCGCTTCGGCGCTATAGCGGCCGCCGGGCTTCGGGTCCAGGCTGCGGATCAGCGCGCAGGCCTCGCGCAAGGCGTCCTCGGAGCAGCCCAGCTGCTGGCGCAAGCCGACGCAGTCGTTGCGGGCCAGCCGCTCGAGTTGCTCGTGCACGATGCGCAGGGCGAGCGTCCGCAACTCGTCGCTGATGCCGGTTGCCGCCGCCAGCTGCAGCGTCAGGCACTCGGCCAGATCGCGCGCGGCCAGGCCCGGAGCATCCAATTGCTGGACCAGGCGCAGCGCAGTCATCCATTCGCATTCATCCGGGACGGGCTCGGCGCCGCGCGGCGCGTCTTCCCACAGATTGGACAGCGGCGTGCGCAGATAGCCGTCGTCATCCAGCGCGTCGATGATGTACTCGGCAAGCAGGCGGTCGCGCGCCTGCAATTGATAGTTGCCCAGTTCCTGGGACAAGCGCTGGCTCATCGATATGGGTGCGCTGACCCACAATCCCTGGTCCCGGTCCGGGCCGTCGCCCTGCGCGCGCGTGGGGTAGTCGCCGGAATAGGCGGGAGCATCAGGCGGGGGCAGATCATCCTGGGGCGCAGGCTCCAGCGGCGCGGGCTGGGGCGGGTCAGCAGGAGGAAAGCCCTCCGCGGCGGCCGGCAGGTCGTCCTCCAGCTCGTCGGGATCCTCCAGGAATGGATTGCTGGCCAAGGCCTGTTCCACTGCCGTGGTGAATTCCAGCGCGGTCATCTGCAGCAGCTTGACGGATTGCTGCAGGCGAGGCGCCAGCGCCATCTGCTGGCGCAGGCGCAGTTCTTGCGTGGGGTAGACCAATCGAGCCTCCTGGGGACTGGCTGCCGGCGGCAGTCCATCCTTGTACTGAAGCAAAGACCATGCCAGGCGTCTCGGCGGGCGAGGCGGGTTGATTGCGCGCGCGGCGCTGCCCCAGTATTACAAGCCAGTGGTAAGAAATGCCTCTCGCGCCTCTCGCGCGCGGTGGCCGCAAGATCGGCCCTGGCGCTCAAGCCCCGGCGTCGTCCTGCCCGTTCTGGTCGTAGTCTTCGAGGCGGTTGTAGAGCGTCTTCAGGCTCAGGCCCAGCGTCTCCGCGGCGATGCGCTTGTCGCCCGCATGGTGCGCCAGCGTCGCAAGAATGAATGCGCGCTGCGCCTCGCCCAACGACATGCCGATGGGCAGGGTCAGCGCGCCGTTACGCAGCATCGGCCGCTGCGCCTCGCGCGACCGGGGCAATAGCTCGGTTTCGAGTTCACCGTCTGCCAGAATGAACGCCCGCTGCACCGCGTTGCGCAGTTCACGGACATTGCCCGGCCAATCATGCAGGGAGATCGCTTCCAGCATGCGGGGGGAGAACGACTTCCGCGTGCCGTTTGCAGCATTCAAGGTGTCGAGGAACCAGTGCGCCAGCACCAGGGCGTCTTCGCCACGCTCACGCAGCGGCGGCACGCGTAACGGAATCACCAGGAGCCGGTGCAGGAAGTCCTGGCGCAGGCGGCCTTCAGCGACCGAGGCGAAGGGATCGCGGTTGCTGGCGCAGATGATGCGGACATTGGCGCGCAACAAGTCCGAGCCGCCTACGCGCTGATACGTGCCGGCCTCGAGCACGCGCAGGAAATTCACCTGAAGGTCGGGCGGCATTTCGGTGACTTCATCCAGGAACAGCGTGCCGCCGCTGGCGTATTCGAAGTAGCCGGCGTTCTGGGCGACCGCGCCGGTAAAGCTGCCTTTTTCATGCCCGAACAATTCGGCATGCGCCAGGCTGCCGCTGATGGCGCCGCAATTGACCGCCACGAAAGGCTGTTCGCGGCGTTCGCTGGCGTCATGGATGGCGCGCGCGACGATTTCCTTGCCGGTCCCGCTTTCTCCCACAATGAAGACGCTGGCGTCGGTGGCTGCGGCCAATTGGAGTTGCGCGCCGAGTTTCTGCATCACGGGGGACAGGGCTGATGGGTCCAGCAGCGCGTCGGACTTCGCGGACGCCGCTGCACGCGGGGCAGTAGTAGTGCTGCGATTGGGCATGCTGATTCCTGAGGGCCCGCGCGGGCCGTGAGTCTGTTTCCATGCTAGAGAATCGACGCAGTACGGTATGCGACGATTTGCAAGCATTCGAAAATGTTGATGGAAAGTGTCGAACATTTGCCACCGGGCCGGCGGTTATCGCTATGCTGAATCACTGACCCTCAACATCCGCGACACGGAGCAAGCATGCCTCATCTGTTGATCGTTGATGACGACCCGGCGATACGCGAAACCCTGGCCGAAATCGGGCGCGAAAGCGGCTTTTCAGTAGCCCTGGCCGCCAGCGTCAAGGATGCGCTGATCCAGCTGGAGCGGCACGCGCCCGATCTGGTGCTGACCGACATCCGCTTGCCTGAAGGCAGCGGGATGGAAATTTTCAAGAGCGACGCCGCCGCCAGCGCAGAGGTGGTGGTGATGACCGGCCACGGCACCGTCGACAACGCCGTGCAGGCCCTGCGCCTCGGGGCCACCGATTACCTGGTCAAGCCGATCTGCATGGAACGCCTGAACGGAATCTTTGCGCGCGTGAATGCGAATTCGAGCGGCGATCTGCGGGGGGCTCCGTTCGAAGAACCGGGGCGCTACGGAAAGATGTACGGCGCGTCGGCCTGCATGCAGGAACTCTACCGTCAGATCGGCCGCGTGGCCACCACCAATGTGACGACCTTGCTGATCGGCGAAAGCGGCACCGGCAAGGAACTGGCCGCGCATGCCATCCATGAACTCAGCGCGCGGTGCCAGCGTCCCCTGATCGCGGTGAATTGCGGCGCGATCTCGCCCAACCTGATCGAAAGCGAAATGTTCGGGCACGAGCGCGGCAGCTTCACCGGCGCGGACCGCCAGCACAAGGGCTATTTCGAGCGCGCTGACGGCGGAACCCTGTTCCTGGACGAAGTCACCGAAATGCCGCTGGACCTGCAAGTCAAGCTCTTGCGGGTCCTGGAGACCGGGCAGTTCATGCGCGTGGGCACCAATCGGGAGATCGCCTGCGATATCCGGATCGTCGCCGCGACCAACCGCGATCCCGAGCAGGCGGTGAAGGATGGCAAGCTGCGCGAGGACCTCTATTACCGGCTGAGCGTCTTCCCCATCAAGCTGCCGGCGCTGCGTGAACGCGGCGACGACATCCTGTTCCTTGCGAATCGCTTCCTGCAAGGCTTGAACCAGGAATCCGGCAAGAACAAGGAATTCTCGCCGCGCGCGCTGGCCGCGCTGCAGCAATACGCATGGCCGGGCAATGTGCGGGAGCTCAAGAACTACGTGCGCCGCGCCTTCATCATGGCGGATGGCGATACGCTGGAAGTGGATATGCTGACGCCCCGGGTGTCGCCGGCGGGCGAGGGCGCGGGCGGCCAGGTCAGCGTACCCGTGGGAGAAACCTTGGCGGAAGCGGACCGGCGCCTGATCCTGGCGACGCTAGAGCGTTGCAACGGCGTGAAAAAGCAGGCCGCGGCAGTGCTCGGCATCAGCCCCAAGACGTTGTACAACCGGCTTGAGGAATACGCCGCTGCGGACGCGGAAGGCGCCGCAGCGGCGCCTGGCCGGAAACAGGACCGGTCCTGACCTCATTTGCCGTACCGCGTTTTCAGGTCCGCCATGCAGGCGTCCTTGGCATTGCCGGACATGGCGTCGCATTTTTCCTTGCCGACCTTGTAGTCGGCATCGTTGCGCACCTTGGCCGCGTCATGCGAGGCCTCGGCCTTTTCCTTGCCTGCCTTGGCGTCGGCCCGGGCCTTGTCGCGCGTGGCTTCGGCCTGCTGCTGGCAGACGTCCTTCTGGTTGCCTTTCATGCCGTCGCAACGTTTCTTGTCCAGCTTGTACTGGTCATCGATCTGCGCGTTGCTGCGCACGGCGCCGCCGCTGGTCTGCGCGGTTTGGGCTTGCGCCTGAAAAGCCAGGGCGGAAAGGCTCAGGGCGACGGCGGGGAGAACGACTCGGGACAGATTCATGGCTGACTCCTAGGATGGGGACCCGGCATCGCCCGGGCCTGGCCGCATGTGCAAGCAAGCGGCGTTCCCGGGCCGGCCGGGCACGCCGCTTGCTCCGGCACCTTGCCGCAGGCGGTGCCCATGCGCACACTGCAAGCATCCATTGAACGAGCCCGGGGATACGAACATGCAAACCAAGCGCGCAGACCATGAAAAGGCGGACACCGAGCAAGGCAAGGCCAATGCGCCGCGCACGCAAACTGAGGCGGCGCATCGCAGCGGCCAGTTCGGAACCGACAAGCCGGGCTTCGGCAAGCCGGCCGCGGCGCCCAAACGCGAGTCGGACAAGAAGCCCAACGACAAGGGCGCGGAGTACGAGGAAGGCGGCCAGTATCCGGGCAAACGGCCCGGCTCAAAATAGCCGCTGGCGGCGGGTTCAATCCGCCGCTTGTTCCGTCTTTTCGGCGGGAATTGCGTCCGCCTCTTGCTCGCCCAGCCGGAACAGCAGCACCACGCTGTATAGCGCGGCCAGTCCGATCAGGCCGTAGACGCTGCGCGTCGCGGCGGCCGACGGCAGCACCTTCGCGAAGACATCCAGGCCTACCGCCGCGATCAGGCCGCAGTTCAGGCCGCCCGCAACCACCGCGATCAAGGCGGACCAGTCAAGCAAGGAAAGGCCGCGGGCCTCGGGAGGGACCGGGGGAGGAGCAGAATCCTCTTCCAATTCTGAAAGATCTTCTTGGTTGCCGGGCATGTCCATGTGGAAGTCCTTTGCGCAGAATGCGGGTAGGCGGGACTGCGGGCGGACTGCCTCTGAACCTGCCGGTCCAGGCCGCTCGCCAGCGCTACAGCAATTCCCATGCCTGGAACGGGCACGGCAGTTGCTGACCACAAGGGAATGATTCCCGATGGAGAGCACAATGTCCCTGATCGTTGCCGCCCGATTCGACACTTTCGACCACGCCGCCGAGGCGGCGCGCAAGCTGTGCGCCGAAGGATTCACCGAAGACGATATCCATACCTTCTACATCAACACGGCGGGCGAACACGCGCGCTTTCCGATAGGCGGCGACCGCGTGGCCGATCCCGATGCCCGGGGCGGCCATTTCGGCGCGGTGGCGGGCGCCTCCGCGCTGGGCCTGGTGTTTGCGCTGCTGGGCGGGCTGATCGCCGCCCGGGTGGGGGCTTCGGTCTTGATCGTCATTGCCGCTGCGGGCGTAGGCGCCTATCTGGGCGCGCTGGCCGGGGCGCTATGGGTGATCGGGCGCGGACGCCGCAGGCATCCGGCGGCCACCGTCGCCCGTGACGCGCATCCTGCCGTACGCCAGGCGGGCGTGATGCTGGCGCTGCACGTGTCGCCGGACCGCGATGCGCTGGCAAGAACCGTGCTGAGGCAGGCCGGCGGCACGGACGTCGAGCGCGCGCAAGGCCGCTGGTTGAATGGCAAATGGGAAGACTTCGACCCCTTGACGCCGCCGCGGCATGTGGACGCGTCGACGATGGCGAACTAGGCCGAGGGAGACACGGAGATGAAAAAGACCTTATGGCTCTGCGGTGTCGTCGCGCTATGCCTGCTGGCCGCGCCCGGTGTGCTGGGCGGCGTGCAGGCGCAGGAACTGGCGGAGCCGGAAGCGCGCTTCCTGCAGGCGGCGGCCGGCTCCGGCATGTTCGAGGTAGAGGCGGCGGAGCTGGCGAAGAAGCGAGCAGGGGACCGCGACGTGAAGGCATACGCCGCACGGATGCAGGAGCAGCATGGCGCCATGAACGCCGAATTGAAGACCCTGGCCGGGCGCAAGCAGGTGAAGCTGCCAGCTGAACCGTCCGAACCCGACCGGGGCACCCTGCAACAGCTGGGCAACAGGACCGGCCCGGACTTCGACGCGCTCTACATCGAAAAGGCAGCCGTGGACGCGCACGTCACCGCCAACCGCCTGTTCGAGACGGCGGCACGCGAGTCCAAGGATCCGCAGGTGCGCGATTTCGCGGTGCGTGCGCTGCCCATGGTGGCCGAACATCTGGCAATGGGCCGCAAGCTGCAAAGCACGCCGCCCGCCGACCCGGACAAGATCCAGCCGGCGACGAAGGGCGAAGCGCCGGCCGTGTCGCCAGCGTCGCGTGAGGCGCCGGCCTCGATCGCGCCGGCCAAGTAGCGGGACGCGCGGGCCTCAGTCGCCAGCGCTGCCGGTAATGGGCAGCACGATGCCGGTGATGTAGCTGGCGCACACGGGCGAGGCCAGGAAGACGTAGGCCGGAGAGATTTCCTCGGGCTGCGCCGGACGCCCCAAGTCCGTGTGCTTGCCGAATTCCTTGATCTTCTCCGGACTTTGGTCCGCAGGATTCAGCGGCGTCCATACGGGTCCCGGCGCCACTGCGTTCACACGCACGCCCTTGCCCGCGAGATTGGCGGCCAGCGAACGTGTGAAAGCATGGATCGCGCCCTTGGTGGTGGAGTAGTCCAACAGTTTGGCGCTGCCGCGCAGGCCCGTGACCGACCCGGTATTGATAATGGAAGCGCCAGCGTGCAGATGCGGCAGCGCCGCGCGCGCCATCTGGAAGTAGGCGGTGATGTTGGTGCGCAGCGTCTTGTCCCATTTCTCGTCGCTGATCTCGGGCAGCGTGTCGGTGTGCTGCTGATAGGCAGCGTTGTTCACCAGCACATCGAGCTTGCCGTATTCCCGGATCGTCTGTTCCACCGCCTGTTCGCAGAACGCGGGTTCCTGTACGTCGCCTGCGATCAGCAGGCAACGGCGGCCTTCGCTTTCCACGGCGCGCCGGGTGTCTTCGGCATCCTCTTGCTCGTTGAGATAGACGACCGCCACGTCGGCGCCTTCGCGCGCATACAGCAGGCAGACCGCGCGGCCTATGCCGGAATCGCCGCCTGTCACCAGCGCAACCATGCCCTCGAGCTTGCCGCTGCCCTTGTACTGGGGCGCCTGGTACTGTGGCTTGAGAACCATGTCGGCTTCCTGCCCCGGCTTTTCCAGGTGCTGGGCCGGCATGGGCGGTGTGGGATGCGGGCGGGCGCCGGTGTCGGCTTGATCGGGCTTGCTCATGAGGGTCTCCTGGTGGGCAGGCGCGACAGGCGCCTCGCCCATTGCCGAGCAAATGCCATGCCCGGCCCGCCGCGCGCGCCGGAGCTACTGCCGTCCCACCACCACGCCGAAAAGGAAAGCCGCGCCAGCCACCAGGCCGATGGCCTGCCATGGCCGGGCGTGGATGTACTCCTCGGTGCAGTCTATGGTCTCCCGCATCAGGTCGCCGGCATGGTCTGAAGCGTCGCGCAGGCTGCGCCGCGTGGCGTGCAGCTGTTCGGACAGGCGCGCCTTGAGCGCCTCCAGATCGGTCGCCGAGGCGTCGCTGAGCGTGGCTTCCAGGTCGTCGATCCAGGCCTCCGGGTGCCGTGCACGCCTGTGCGCGCCGCGGTTGTCCGGGCCGTTTTCCGGAAAGTCGGAGGGCAGGGGGGTGTTGGTAGAGGCCATCGGTAGCTCCTGGCTGTCGGGCGGGAAATACGCCTGCGCGGACCGGCCCGGGCGGCCGCGCTGCGGATCCGAAGGCTTCAGGCCTCCAGCACGTCGCGGCAGGCCAGGGTGCAGCTCAGGCAAGCGCCTGCGCAGACCTGGCAATGCTCTGCGTCGTGCGATGAACATTCGCGCGCGCAGGCATCGCAGATCAGCGCGCACAGCGTGCAAAGCGCATTGGCGAACTCGCCGTCGCGCGCCAGCATGGCCGCGCACAGCCGGCAAACCGCGGCGCAATCGGTGCAGAGCGCAATGCATCGCTGCATGTGGGACGGATTTTCCCGCAGGCACGCGGATGCGCAAATATCGCAGGCGACGGCGCATTCATAGCAGGCTTGCACACATTGCTCGAAATTTTGGTCTCGCATTGCATCTCCTTGTGTGTGCCGGGTACGCGCGGCAACCGGCGTGCCCGGAGACCGGGCCACATCCGCTTGCAATTTGATGCCGCACGGCGATGACCCGGGCGGCCTGGAGCCGTAGCATGGAAGTTCGAATCCCCGTCGGGGAGTCACTGCAGGAGCCACGCATGAAGCCAGCATCCGTACCCGGATCCGCGAAACCGGCGCAAGCCGGCAAGCGGGCGGAAGACAACGCTAAGATACTGCCGCCGCGCTCTCCCGTCGATGTTCCGCGCAGACCGGATAAACCAGACGCCTCTACCCCGAACGAGGCCGCGCGCGACAAGCGCATCGTGGCCGATACGCGCACCGAGTCGAACTGGGCGGACGGTTCCGCGCCGCAACCTCGGGCCAAGAACGCGCGCTCATCGATCCTTTGACGCCTGCCTGGCGTTCGCTGCCGCAGCGGCCTCTCCGCCCAGGAAGGCAAGCAGGCGCCGTTCGTCCGCATTCAGTCCGCGGGGACCCCGTGGCGCTGCCGAGCGCGCGGGCAGCGTGCCGTCCAGATAGGCGGCCAGAATAGCCGGATGCACATAGCAGGCGCGGCACACGGCTGGCGTATTGGCCAGCCGCCGCGAGACCTGCTTGATCACTTCCACCACCGTCTTCTGCGCCTGGCTGGCGCTCTCGCTGGGGCATGCCTGCAGCGCGGCATAGGCCATGACGGAGCCTGCCCAGGTCCGGTAGTGCTTCGCCGTGAAATCGCCGGCGCCGGCTACACGCAGATAGGCGTTGACCGCGCCCGAATCGACCGGATGGCTGCCGCCGTCCTCGTCGAGATACTGGAACAGTTGCTGGCCGGGTATGTCCAGGCAGCGCTTGATGATGCGCGCCACGCGCCGGTCCGCAGCGCTGACGTCATGGGTCACGCCGCTCTTGCCCTGGAAGCGGAAACGGAACTTGTCGCCCGTCACGCTGGCGTGCCGCCGCTTGAGCGTGGTCAGGCCATAGGACTTGTTGGTTCTGGCGTACTCGCGAGCGCCGATGCGCACCAGCGTCGTCTCCAGCAAACGTACCAGTACGGCTATCACCTTGTTCTGGGACAACCCGGCGGTACGCAGATCGCGCTCGACCTGCCGCCGTATGCGCGGCAGCGTCTGGCCGAAGGCTGCAAGGCTCTGGTACTTGCTCGCGTCGCGCACCGCGGTCCAGTCCGGGTGATAACGGTATTGTTTGCGTCCCCGGGCATCGCGCCCGGTGGCTTGCAGATGCCCGAGCGGGGAAGGGCAGATCCACACATCTTCGTAAGCCGGCGGTATCGCCAGGGCGTCGATCCGTTTGATTTCGCGCGCGCTGCGTATGCGCCTGCCTTGCGCGTCCAGGTAGTGAAAGGCGCTGCCGTTGACGCGGATCCGGGTATAGCCTGCCAGGCTGTCGTCGTAGTAGACCAGCGCTGCGCCGCCGCGGGCGGGCGCCGTTCGGGGACTTGGGTTCATGTCGTCTGCGGCTAACAGGGGCAGGGGCGCTGTCCTCAGCATGCGGCGTGCCCGCCACCCCTTGTGCGTAGCCAGGCACGCGGCTTGCTGATGCAGGAATGGACTTTCTCCGGAGACAGCCATGCACATCGCGTACTCGTACTACCTGCACGTTCCGCCCAAGCCAGATCCGATACCGCCAGGTTCGCCGCCCGGCGACCTGCCTGTGGATCCGGATACCGATGAACCGGACGTGGACCTGCCGCCCTTGTCGCCGCCCGGCAAGGAAATCACGCCGCCCAGCCCCTGACGCGGGCTTGTGGTTTTTCCCTGATCCCAACAAGAACTGAGGAGTCGCCATGTCGACCATCCTGCTGATTATTCTCATCCTGCTCCTGATCGGCGCCGTGCCCGCCTGGCCCCACAGCCGCGGCTGGGGCTATTACCCCAGCGGCATACTGGGCATATTGCTGATTGTGCTGATCGTGATGCTGTTGACCGGCCGGCTCTAGCAGGTCCCATGCGGTCATGGACGCGCGGGCCGTGTCGGACGGCTCGCGCGCCACCGGTCCGCCAGGCGGCCGTCTGGCGGACCGGCGGGTGGCGCGGGTTTGCGCCCAGGCGTAAGATCGCCGGGTTTTTGTGCAGCCCTCCGCCATCCGCGGCATTCCCGACATGACCATCCCCTTGCTTGTCTTGATAGAAAGCGTGCAGGACTACCTGCCCGAAATCGAAGCGCGCGGCTTTCGCGCGATTTTTGCGCCCACCGCCGAAGCGCGCGCGCAGGCGATCCGCGACCACGGGCCCGAGATCCGCATCGTGCTCACGCGCGGCGCCACCGGCCTGTACGCGCAGGAAATGGCGGCAATGCCCAAGCTGGAAATTGCCTGCTCGCTGGGGGTGGGGTACGAAAACATCGACCTGGCCGCCGCGGCGGAACGCGGGATCGTCGTGACCCACGGTCCGGGTGCGAACGCGGTGTCGGTGGCGGACCACGCCATGGCGCTGCTGCTGGGCGCGGCGCGGCGCCTGCCGCAAGCCGATGCGTCGGTGCGCCAGGGCCATTGGGGCGGCTTCATGGGACCGCAGGTCACCGGCAAGCGGCTGGGCATCCTGGGCCTGGGCACCATCGGACTGGAAATCGCGCGGCGCGGCGCCAACGGCTTCGGCATGAGCGTGGGCTATTACAGCCGCAGCGTCCGCCCGGAATCGGGCTATGCCTACTTCGACAGCCCGCGCGCGCTGGCCGCGGCATCGGATTTCCTGGTGGTGGCGACGCCGGGCGGAGCGGACACGCGCCACCTGGTGGACGCGCAGGTACTGGAAGCGCTGGGGCCGGAAGGCTATCTGGTGAACATAGCGCGCGGCAGCGTGGTCGACACGCAGGCGCTGATCGCGGCGCTGGCCGAACGCCGCATTGCGGGCGCGGGCCTGGACGTGGTGGAGGGCGAACCCGACGTGCCCAAGACCCTCATTGAGCTCGACAACGTAGTGTTGACCCCGCATAGCGCGGGGCGCTCGCCGGAAGCGGTGCATGCCACCGTGGCGCTGTTCCTGGACAACGCCACGGCGCACTTCGGCGGCAAGCCGGTGCTGACCCCCGTGCGCCGGCGCTAGCAGGCCAAGGCTAGTGCGAGAACATGACCGGCACGGTCATGCTCTTCAGGATGGATGCCGTCGCCCCGCCCAGCGCCCACTGGCGCAGCTTGCTGTGGCCGTAGGCGCCCATGACGATCAAGTCCGCGCTGTGGTCGGCGGCGGCATTCAGGATGGTGCTGCCCACGCCTACGCCCTTGATGTCGCGGCGCACGTGCTCCGGCGCCGGCATGCCCTGCGCCACGCAGTAGGTGGCCAGGTCCTCGAACGGCGCTTCATGCTTGGGGCTGGCGGCGCCTTCGTTCATGCTCAGCACGGTCATGTGCGAAGCCAGGCGCAATATCGGCGCGGCATCGGCCAACGCGCGGGCGGCCTCGCGGCTGCCGTCCCAGCAGCACAGCACGCGGTCGCCGATCACCGGAAACTCGCCGCTGGACGGAATCGCCAGCACCGGCCGGCCCGCCGTCAGCAGGGTCTGCTCGACGAACTCGATCTCGTGGGCGGCTTCGACGTCCTCGCGGTTTTCCTGGCTGACCACGATCAGGTCGGTGGTGCGGCCCAGCAGCGCCACGGTCTCGCTGGGCGAGGATGTGCCCGCGCGCATGAAGGCGGGCACGTCGGCTTCGGCCGCGGCTTCCAGAAACGCGGTTTCCACCGCGTCGCGGCTTTGCGCCTGCAATTCCTTGATGATGCCCAGCGAACGCGACATGAGCACGGACTCGCCGTAGTAATACTGCGGCGGCGCGGCGTTGGCGTAGATGCCGACCAGCTCGGCCTTGTGGCGCTTGGCCAGGGCCAGGGCAGCTTCAATGCGGCGTTTGCAGTCGAATCCGTGGTCCAGGTGGACGGAAATGCGGCGGTACATGAAGGCCTCCTTGTTTAAGCGTGCCATGTGCATATGGTTACGCTTTCCGGCCTTTTCGCCCTTGATGCGCGTCAAGCCCGCGGCAGTTCGCCGGTGTGCGCGCAAACCGCAGGCTATGGCGCGGCGGGAGCCCGTTCCACGCGTTCGCGCAATTGGCGCAATTGGCGCGCCTGTTGCGCGATGCGGTCCAGCGGACCGGCCAGTTCCGGATAGCCCGCGGCCACCGCTGGCGGCACGGCCAACTGGCGGTCGTTGGCGCCTGGCGCGGGTTGCTGCGGATGCAGCGCATGCGCCAGCGCCGGACCGTACTCGGAGAGCGCCTGGGCGGCAGGCGTTCCGGCTGGCAGGGCCGGCTGCATTTCCAGCACCGTGCCCGCCGCCGTCACGCGCCGCATGGCGTTGAGCAGGTTTTCGGCGGTACCGACATTGCGGTCGCGATGCACCGGATTCTGCTGCAGCCGTTGCAAGGACGCCTGCGCATTGTCGGCGGAAAGGCAGGCCATGCGGCGCAACGCCACCAGGTCCTGTCCGTCGCCGGCGTCGCCGCTCTTGGCCCGCAACAGGGCGCGCGCATAGGCGGCGTGGCGCTCCAGCGCCAGGCTGAGGGCCCCGGCCAATTGCCGCGGCTCCTTTTCGGGCCAGACCAGGAAGCCGACCAGCAGCGCCAGGACGCCGCCCAGCACGCTATTGAACGCGCGCAGGGCTGCGAGCATCGGCTCCTGGATCTCAGGCTGCTGGATGTGGGTGACCAGCACGAATTGCGAAGTCAGGAAGAACGTGAACAGCGCGTAATGAATCGTGCGCGCGGCGAACGTGCCCAGCGCGATGGGCAGCACCGCCAGGGCCACGGACAAGGGGGTGCTCAGGAACAGGCCCAGCAGCGAGGCGCCGATGGCGCCAGCCACGCTGCCGGCCACGCGTTCCAGCGTGCGCTGCCAGGTGGTCGCGAAGTAAGGTTGCAGGATGAAGACCAGCGTCAGCGACATCCAGTAGCCATGGTTGACGGCGAAGGTCTTGGACAGCGCCACCGCGATGGTGGCGCCCACGCCCACCCGCAGCGCGTGGCGGAACGCGTCGGATTCGAAGCTCAGGTTCTGCCGCAACGCGCGCCACGCGTCTTGCGCAGGGTTGGCTGCGCGGCGATCGCGCGTGGGCGCCGCCGGGGTCCGTCCCTGGTCGAACAGGGACTGGGTGACGGCCTGCGCCGTGTGCAGCAGGCGGTCCAGCACCGGCGCCATGGTGGCCAGTTCGGGCGCGTGGGCCAGGGCGCTGCCGCGCAGTTCATGCAGGCCGGCGCTGTAATGGGCCAGGCGTTCGCGCAGGCACTGGGCCTGCTTGGCGTCGTTGACGTCGGAGGTGCTGGCGATGGCATTGCACAGGCTGGCGTAGCGGTGCAGCGCGTGCGACAGATGGGCGCCGGCGCCGCGTCCGAGCCAGCGCGGCGCATTCGATTCCATCAGGTCGGCTGCGGCCACCAGCGCAATGAAGCTGTCCTCGGCATTGTCCAGCAGGTACAGCAGTTGATGCGCGCGGGCGCGGCGCGATGGGCGCGCGTCCTGCACTTCGCGGATGCGCGTGCGGGCGGCTTCGAGCGCGGCGCGCTGGGCGCTGCGCTGCGGCCGCGTGACGGCGCTCCAGGCCTGGGGGCTGGCCGCGGGCGTCAACCCGGAATACATGCGGGCCAGCGCGTCGGCGAAATCCGCCAAGCCGCGGTAGCAGTGCGCCACCGCGTGAGTGGCGTCCTTCCAGGGACGTCGACGCCATACCAGCGCCGTCATCAGGATGGCCCAGGCCGCGCCGGCCAGGAAAAACAAGGTGTAGGACAGGCTTTCCGTCCAGGTCGGGGCGGGCAGTTCCGCTGCCACCACGAAGCCTGCGGACAGCAGGGTGCCGACGATTGCCGCGGCCGGCCCCAACACGCGCAACAGGCCGCCGAATGTGCAGCACACGAAGGTCAGGGGCAGCAGCAGCCACAGATGAGCCGCGCTGACGCTGGCCAGAAAGCAGAACAGCGCGCCTATCAGCCCCAGCGCGAGCATTGCCCCCGCGCGCTGGCGCAGGGGACCGCCCGGATCGCCGAAGCAGGCCCAGAAAGCCGCGATGGCGCTCCAGCCCAAACGCGGCTCGTGCGCCAGCACGGCCAGGATGACAGGCGCGGCGCTGATGGCCGCGGCTTGGAGGGCGTCCAGCCACAGAACGTTGCGCAGGGAGGCGCGCCAACGGGAATAAAGATTCTTCACGCTAGGAATACAGCAGCGGCGGTGGGCCCGGCAGGGCGAAAGACGCAAACCCTACCATGTCGACAAGGCATTTCGGCGGGGGTGACGGCCAGGGCCGGAAAGCCGGTTTCATTCATGAATCCGAGCAGCTTAATACGTATGGATACATATATGTGACTTTGCCGCCGCAGCGGCGCAAAATTGCCTGGAAGAAAGTCTGGAAATCGCATACAAAAAGCGCTGTAGCTGGGAATACTCAGTCCAATGTGCCTCTTTCTGCGCCCGGACAGCGCAGGTTTTGACCCAGGGGCGCGCAAGGAGTATCGACATGATGTCGAATCACGAGGCTTCCACAGACTCGGTGGCGAGCGACGACGAGATCGCCGCCATGATCACCGGCAAGGATGGCCTGCGCATGCTGTTGCAGCCGCAGGTGGATTTGCTGACAGGCCGGATCGTGTCGGCCGAAGCGCTGGCTCGCTGGCGGCATCGCCGCCTGGGCATCATCATGCCTTCCGACTTCATCCCCGCCGTCAACCGCCTGGGCCTGGACAAGGTGCTGTTCGAGCGCGTCTGCCTGCGTGTCATAGACATGCTGTTGACGATGCGGCGCGCCGGCATCGCCATTCCGGTGGCCATCAATGCGCCTGCCTCCACCTTGTCGGACGAGGCCGCGGTCGATTTCCTGCTGGACCGTATCTACGCGGCGGAGCTGCCCGCGTCGCTGGTGCGCGTGGAACTGACGGAAGACCAGCCCATCCGCGAACTCGACGTGCTGCGCGCCACGCTGCTCAAGCTCGAGAATGCCGGCTGCGAGGTCAGCCTGGACGATTTCGGCACCGGCCATGCTTCGTTGAAGCTGCTATCGGCGTTGCCGCTGTCCGAGGTCAAGATCGACCAATATTTCGTGACGCGCATGCGCCGCAGCGCAGTCGCCTTCGAAGTGTTGCGCACCGCCGCGGAACTGGCGAACCGGCTGGGCCGCCGGGTGGTGGCCGAGGGCGTCGAAAACGTGGCGGACATTCCTGCCCTGCGCGCGGCCGGCTGCCGCTACGGCCAGGGCTTCGCGCTGGGCCGCCCCATGCCGCTGGACGAATTGACGGTGCGCCTGCGCACGCAACGCGACCAGGGCGAACCGCTGGCCGCGCCTGCCGCCTACGCGTCGTCCTGGCTCGATGCCTACGACGCGTCCGCCCAGGAGCCGCAGTCAACGCGCGGCAAGCGCCACGCCACCACGCAATAAGGCTGGTCGCGCAGCGTATTTTTTACCAAGCAGGCCGGACTTTACCCGCAGTCCTTGCGTCCCCGTGTCCGCGGGCTGCGGGGGCTGACTGCGGCGCCGCTTGGGCACGCGGGTTGCTGTATGGAAGATGGCGGAGCTTTTTCCGTCTTCCAGGAGACTTGCAATGCCCAATCAGAACCAGCCCGACCAGCAAAAGCAGCAACAGAAGCAACAGGCCCAGGAAAACCCCAGGGACCGCAATCAGCCCGGGCAGCAGCCCGGCCAATCCGGCCAGCATGCCGATAAGGATCGGCAGCAACCTGGCCAGAATCAGGGCCAGCAAAGCAAGATGCCGCGCTGACTCGTAGACCGCGTGTTCCGGGCCCTCTAGTCGGGCGGGTATCGCGGTAAGAACGGCCTTGTCCCGCTGTGGGCGGACAAGGCCGTTTGTGCTTCATCATGGCTTCGGATTTCGGCATCAAGCCGCCGCTGGCAGCCACAGCGCAACCGGCAGTTCATGCAACAGTTCCGACAAGGGCAGCGCGCCACCGGAGCCGGATCTCGCTTTTTCGCCGCCCATTGCATCGCGCCAAGACAGACCCTTGATGGCATCGGGCAGGCACAGCGCGGTGTCGGCCCAGAAGTCCCGCGCCGCCCGCGGCTCGCCGCGAGCGTAGCCAGACAGACGCAGCGCGCACAGCCGCGGCGCGATGATCAGGGCGTGCTCGTCTTCATGACGCCGCAGCCAGGCTACGACGTGCTGTGCATGCGTCCCGGTTACAGCCAGCGGGACGCACTCGCCCTGGCCGAACAATGCCGGGTGGCGCTGCCGCGCCGCCAGCAGGCGCTGGATCAGGGCCTGCTTCACCGCGCCGCTGCGCCAGTCCGTTGCGCTGGGTCGCACGGCGGCGCTGGCGCGCGTGCGGGCCAGCATGGCGATCCGCGGCGGGTAGTCCACCGCGCGCCGGTTGTCGGGGTCGACCAGGCTGTAGTCCCATAGCTCCGTGCCTTGGTACAGGTCCGGCACGCCGGGCAGCGTGTTGCGCAACAGCGTCTGGGCCAGGCTGTTGATCATGCCGGCAGGGGCCAGTTCCAGGGCGTATGCGGCGATTTCGGCCAGCAGGCGGCGCCCGGGCGCCGCGTCCCGCAGAAATTCCAGTGCGCCAAGCCCGGCGGCTTCGTAAGCGGGGTCAGGATCCGTCCAACTGGAATGCAGCTTGGCTTCGCGCAACGCCTTGAACTGCCATTGCGCCACGCGCTCGATCCATGCGGCCACGCTTTCTGGCCGCTGTTCGATGATGTCGGCATCCCAGTCGGCGGGCCACGCCCCGATCAGCGTCTGCACGAGCAGGTAGCGGTCCGCCAAGGTAAGCAGCCCGGCGTCGGGCAGGGCGTGGGTCCAGCGATACGCTGTCTTGCGCCAGGCCTGCGGCATTTCCGAAACCACCGCCAGCCGCGCGCGCGCGTCCTCGCCGCGCTTGTGGTCATGCGTGGCCGTCGCCAACATGGCGTGCGGAAAGTCGCGCGCCCGCGCCTCGACCTTGGCATGAAATGCCTCGGGCGACAGCGCAAATCGCTGCGGCGATGCGCCGACTTCATTGCGCGACAGCAGCGGGCCGTAGCGGTAGAACAGCGTATCTTCCAGCGCCTTGGCCTGTCTCTTATACACATCT
>NZ_QWFB01000017.1:0-24497 GCF_003576205.1 Achromobacter sp. K91
CTCGGGCGCCTTTTCAGGCTCGGGCTTCGGTTCCGGCTTGGGCTGCGGCTTCGGGGGTTCGGGTTGCGGCGTGGGCGGCGGGGGGTCGGGCGAGTTGCCGTCTGCCCAGAGCTGTACCTGCACGGGGCCGGGGCTCTCGGAGCGCCAGTTCACGCCAAAGATCAAGACGATCAGCAGCAGCACGTGCACGGCCACGGCCAGGATCAATGCCTTCCGGTTGTCGTGGTTGGGCGGGGTGGCCGGGGGGCCGCTGCGGTGTCGGATTATGGGTGGCGTCATGAGCGTTGCATGCCGGCGGCGCCGGCGGAAGGCGTCGCGTTAGCGTTTTTTCGCGGGAGCAGGCTGGGATGCGCCGGCGGACTGGTCCACCAGCAGACCCAGGCGGGTGATGCCGCTGGTGCGAAGTTCATCCATGACCTTCACGACCGTCTCGTAGGGCACCTTGCCGTCGGCGGCGATGACCACCGGGGTTTCCGCGGTAATTCGCGAACGCACTTGCGCCACCAGTTCGGGGCGCGCGATGTCCTGCATGGTGGCGCCGGGTTCGCGCACGCGCAGGGCGATCTTGCCGTCTTCCGAAATCTGGACTTCCAGCGGCTTGACCGGCACGTCCGAGGCCGCGCCAACGGAGGGCAACTGGATCAGGCCGGGCGTGATGAGAGGGGCGGTCACCATGAAGATGACCAGCAGCACCAGCATCACGTCAATGTACGGCACCACATTGATGTCGGCCTTCATGCGGCGGCCGGACCTGCCGCGTGAGCTTACCGAGGGCATTAGCGCACCTGCCGTTGCAGAATGTTCAGGAATTCATCGACGAAGCTGTCGAAACGGATCGAGATGCGATCGATGTCGTTCGTGAAGCGGTTGTAGGCGACCACGGCGGGAATGGCCGCGAACAGGCCGATGGCGGTGGCGATCAGCGCTTCCGCGATGCCGGGAGCCACCGAGGCCAGGGTGGCCTGCTGCATGTTCGACAGGCCGATGAAGGCGTGCATGATCCCCCAGACCGTACCCAGCAGGCCGATGTAAGGGGACACGGAGCCGGCCGAAGCCAGGAAGTTCAGGTGCGATTCCAGTGAATCCATCTCGCGCTGGTAGGCGGCGCGCATGGCGCGGCGCGGGCCGTCCAGCAGGGCGGTGGCGTCGCCGGAGGCATTGCCGCGGCGGGCTTTCAGAAATTCGGTCATGCCGGCATCGAAGATGCGAGCCAGCGCGCCTTGCTCGTCGCGGCGCGAGGCCACGGCCTGCTGCAACATGGACAGGTCGCCGCCCGACCAGAAATCGTCTTCAAAGCGGCGGGTCTGGGCATGGGCCCGCTTGATCGCCAGCCGCTTGGCGAAGATATAGGTCCAGGACATGATCGAAATGCCCAACAGCATCAGCATGATCAGCTGGACCGGCACGCTGGCGTGCGAAATCAGCGAAAGCAACGACATGTCGTTGGTGACTTGCATGGTTATTCCTGAATGAATTCCAGTTTGGCGCGAACGTCAGCCGGCAACTCCGCCGGCCGCATGTGAACGGCATCGACGCAGCAGACTTGGATGTTGCCTTCGGCAAGCAGTTCCCCGTCGCGTTCCGCGCGTTGCGCGAAGTGTATCGAAGCGCGGCCCAGTCGTGTGACCCGGCTGCGTATCGTCAGTAAATCGTCCAGCCTGGCCGGCTTGCGGTAGGACATGTCCAGGGAGCGGACAACGAATAGACGTTGCTCGCTGAACGCCAGGTTGGACTGGTTGACCCCCAGGTCGCGCAGCCACTCGGTGCGTGCGCGCTCCAGGAATTTCAAGTAGTTGGCGTAGAAAACCACTCCGCCTGCATCCGTGTCCTCGTAATAGACACGGACCTGCAGGACGGATTCGGCGGACTTCGGATCGGTCACGATGGATAGGAAAGGGCAGTCGGGACGCGGAAAGTCCGTAGTTACTATAAAGTTTACAGCGTGTCGAGTTTCGTCAGCACGGCTTCAAGCGCGGACTCTACCGGAATCTTGGCCGCTTCGGTTTCCCGACGGGCCTGCAATTCCACCACACCATCGTTCAGCCCGCGTTCTCCAACTGTTACACGCAGCGGGGCGCCGATCAGCTCCCATTCAGCAAACATCACGCCCGGGCGGGCATCGCGGTCGTCCAGGATGACGTCCACGCCGCGCGCCAGCAGGGATTCATAGAGCTTTTGCGCGGTGTCACGCACGGTTTCACTTTTGCCCCAGCCGACCGGGCAGATTACCACTTCGAAGGGGGCGATCGCGCGCGGCCAGATGATGCCGCGGGCGTCGTGGTTCTGCTCGATGGCCGCGCCCACGATGCGGGTCACGCCGATGCCGTAGCAGCCCATTTCCAGGACGGCGGGCTTGCCGGTTTCGTCCAGGAAGGTGGCCTTGAGGGCTTCCGAGTACTTCTTGCCCAGGTAGAACACGTGGCCGACTTCGATGCCGCGCTGGATCGACAGGGTGCCCTTGCCGTCCGGCGAGGGGTCGCCGGCAACCACGTTGCGCAGGTCCGCTACCAGTTCGGGCTCGGGCAGGTCGCGGCCCCAGTTCACGCCTTGGATGTGGAAGTCTTCCTTGTTCGCGCCGCAGACGAAATCGGCCATGTTGGCCACGGTGCGGTCGGCAATGACGTGCACGGGGCGGACGGTCTTGACCGGGCCCAGGTAGCCCGGCTTGCAGCCGAAGGTTTCGACGATCTCGGTTTCCGTGGCGAAACGGAAGCCCGCCAGGCCGGGCAGCTTGCCGGCCTTGATTTCATTGAGTTCGTGGTCGCCGCGCAGCAGCAGCAGCCAGATGTCGGCGCCTTTCTCGCCGTCGGTGGCCAGCACGATGGACTTGATCGTGCGCTCCAGCGGCAGGCCCAGCAGCTTGGCCACGTCTTCGCACTTGGCGGCGCCCGGCGTGGGCACTTCGGCCATGGCCTGGGCGGGTTCGGCGCGGGTGGGGTACAGGCCCGGGGCCTCGGCCAGTTCCATGTTGGCGGCGTAGTCCGAGTCGGCGTTGTAGACCAGCAGGTCTTCGCCGGTGTCGGCGATCACCTGGAATTCGTGGCTGCGGGTGCCGCCGATCGAGCCCGTGTCAGCGGCCACGGCGCGGAATTCCAGGCCCAGACGGCCGAAAATCCGCATGTAGGCGTTGAACATGGTGTCGTAGCTGGCCTGCGCGCCGGCTTCGTCGCGGTCGAACGAATAGGCGTCCTTCATGGTGAATTCGCGGCCGCGCATCAGGCCGAAGCGCGGGCGGCGCTCGTCCCGGAACTTGGTCTGGATGTGATAGAAGTTCACCGGCAGCTGGCGATAGCTGTGGATTTCATTGCGCGCGATGTCCGTGATGACTTCCTCGGACGTGGGCTGCAGCACGAAATCGCGCTGGTGCCGGTCCTTGATGCGCAGCAGCTCGGCGCCGTATTGCTCCCAGCGGCCCGACTCCTGCCAGAGCTCGGCCGGCTGCACCACCGGCATCAGCAGCTCGATCGCACCCGCGGCGTTCATTTCTTCGCGGACGATGGCCTCGACCTTGCGAATGACTTTCAGCCCCAGGGGCATGTAGGTGTAGATGCCGCCCGCGAGCTTGCGGATCATCCCTGCCCGGGTCATCAGCTGATGGCTGGCGACTTCGGCTTCGGAAGGGGCTTCTTTGAGGGTGTTGATGTGGTAGTTGGATGCGCGCATGTTTAAAGGTGGCTGCAGATACGTATAATCGATCGTAATTGTATTGAATTCGGTGGGGGTGGCCCATGCTTGACCGCGAAGGCTACCGCCCCAATGTCGGCATCATTCTCGTCAACGGTAGAAACGAGGTCTTTTGGGGCAAGCGTATCAGGGAACATGCTTGGCAGTTCCCCCAAGGCGGCATCAAGTATGGCGAAAGCCCGGTGCAGGCCATGTATCGCGAACTCCATGAAGAGGTGGGCTTGAAGCCCGAGCATGTCCGTATTTTGGGGCGTACACGCGATTGGTTACGTTATAACGTGCCCGATCACTTCGTCCGGCGTGAGTGGCGTGGCCACTATAAAGGACAAAAACAGATTTGGTTCTTGTTGCGCCTGGTAGGACGTGACAGTGACGTGTGCTTGCGCGCGACGCAGCATCCGGAATTCGATGCCTGGCGCTGGAGCCAGTATTGGGTGCCCCTGGATGCCGTGATCGAGTTCAAGCGCGACGTCTACACCCAGGCGCTGAACGAGCTGTCGGCTATCCTCTTCCGGCGCCATCACGAAACCCGCTACTTGCGCCAGCGGGTGCACGGGCAACGGGCGGCAGAGAATCTGCCCGAAGGAACGGACGGTCATGCGCATATTGTTGGTTGAAGACGAACGGGACATGGCGTCCTGGTTGATGCGCGCGCTCGCCCAGAGCGGGTTCGTGCCGGACCACGCGGCCGACGCCCGCACCGCCGAAGCCTTCATGGCCGGTACCGAATACGACGCCATCGTCATGGACTTGCGACTGCCCGACAAGCACGGCCTGGTGGTGCTGCGTGAAATGCGCAACCGCGACGACCGCACCCCCGTGCTCCTGCTGACCGCCCAGGGCGCTTTGCAGGACCGCGTGCGTGGCCTGAACCTGGGCGCGGACGATTTCCTCACCAAGCCTTTCGCGCTCGAGGAACTGGAAGCGCGCCTGACGGCGCTGGTGCGGCGCAGCCGCGGCCGCCAGCATCCGCGCCTGCAATGCGGTTCGCTGTCCTACGACAGCGAAAGCCGCGCCTTCACCCTGGACGGCTCGCTGCTGTTCCTGACCCCGCGCGAGCATGCCGCCCTGGCTGCCTTGCTCACGCGCAGCGGCTATCCGGTGGACAAATCCCAGCTGTTCGGCAAGGTCTTCACGCACGACAGCGAAGCCAATCCCGACGCCATCGAGGTGGTGCTGCACCGGCTGCGCAAGAAGCTGGCTGGCAGCGACGTGCGCATCGTCACCGTGCGCGGGCTGGGCTACATGCTGGAAAGCGTCGCCAGCGAGTCCGCGGAATCCTGAGTGAGGCTGCGGCTATCCGAGCTGCCGCGCGTGGGCATCCGCGCGCTGCTGATCATTCTGCTGCTGCCGGGCGTGATCATGCTGCTGGTCGTGGACAGCGTGAACGACTACCGCACGCTGGCCGAGATCACCAACGAAGCCTACGACAGCGCCCTGGTCGAGCCGGCCCGGGTGCTGGAAAGCAGCCTGGAATTCACTGCTGACGGCAACCTGCAGGTCGCTACGCCGCTGTACGCGCAGGTGATGCTCGAGTCCCGCGCTGGCCTGCGCAAGTATTTCCGCATCGAAGAGATCGATCCGCCGCTGCCGGACGGCGCCGCCGTGCCCACCGAGCCCGGCAAGACTTTGCTCGGCATGCCGGAAATGCCGCGTCCGCCCACCTGGCCACGTTCCAACAGCCAGCCGATTTTCTACGACAGCGTCTATCGCAACGATCCCGTGCGCGTCGTGGCCGTCGTGCGCGACCTGTACTACCAGGGTCAGCACCGCCAGGTGCTGGTCGTGGTGGCTGAAAGCACAGGCAAGCGCATCGAGGCCGAGAACAATGCCCGGCGCCAGGAAATCCTGCGCGACACCCGCATGCTGGCGCTGGTCGCGCTGCTGGTGTGGTGGGGCGTGTCGTGGGCGCTGAAGCCGCTGCGCCGCCTGCGTAACGACATCCGCGCGCGCCGCCCCGACGACCTGACGCCGCTGGATGCCTCGCGCGTGCCCAGCGAAGTGGCGCCGCTGGTCGATGCGGTCAATCACCATATCGCCCGCTACCGCCGCGTCCTCGACGAGCAGTCGCAGTTCCTGGCCGATGCGTCGCATCAATTGCGCACGCCGCTGGCCATCATGCTGACGCAGGCGCAGTATGCGCTGCGCGAACGCGATCCGGCGCGGGCGCAGGAGGGCCTGCGCGGCATCGTCGACCAGCTGGGTCGCACACGTCGCCTGACTGAACAGCTGCTGTCGCTGGCTCACGCCAACCAGGCCGACCAGTTGCCGCGGCAACTGCTGGACATGAACGCCGTCTCGCGCGAGGTGGTGCTGCAATATCTGCCGCTGGCGCACGAAAAACAGCAGGACCTGGGCTGGGTACAGGCGGGTTCCGAAGAGGGCCAGGAAATCCCCGCGCCGGTGTCGGGCAACGAGGCCGAACTGCACGAAGCCTTGTCGAACCTGGTGCACAACGCCATCCATTACGCGCCCGCGGGCGCACGCATCACCGTGTCGGTCTGCTGCCACGACAACCGCGCCGAGGTCGCTGTTTCCGACAACGGGCCGGGGCTGGACCCGATACTGCGCCAGCGCGCTTTCGCGCGTTTCGAGCGGGTCGGCACGGACAAGCCGGTCGCCTCGTCGGGCTCGGGCCTGGGCCTGGCGATTGCCCGCGCCTACGCGCGCCGCAATGACGGTGACATCGAACTGCGCGACGGCGAACCGAACGCGCAAGGCGGTGTTGGCCTGGCCTCCGTGCTGTGGCTGCCGTTGGCGTCCACGGTCTCCCAATATCCTCGTCCGCTCGATGTCGAGCTCAAGGGCGATCAGTAACTTCTCCCCATTTCCGCAGTCATGCGCGGCTTCCGTTCAGGGATAACCCCTGAATTCAGGAACGCGACAGCGCACAGAAAGCGGATTAGCAGCTTCCTTCCGTAATCTGCGTCCGGGCCTGTCGCCAGGCACCGGATGGCGCTCGTTTCGCGGGTGCGTCCCGGCCAGGCGCACGGCCGCACCACGAAGGAGGATGAAGTGCAAAAGACAATCAATAGAAAGGACTATTACGGCGGAGCGCTGATGGTCCTCATCGGGCTGGGGGCGATCTACGGTGGCACCGACTATCACATCGGCACCCTGAGTCACATGGGGCCGGGCTTTTTTCCCGCGGCGCTCGGCGGCCTGTTGGCGCTGACCGGCGTGCTGATCGCCATCTCGGCGCGCTCGGGTGAATCGTCCGCGCCTGCGCCCGGCGACGGCCATGCCCACGGCCTGCCGGACTTCCGCGGCGGCGCCTGCATCCTGCTGGGCATCCTGGCTTTCCTGCTGCTGGGTCATTACGGCGGTTTGCTGCCTGCCACGTTCGCCATCGTTTTCATTTCGGCGCTGGGCGACCGCAACAACACGATCAAGCAGGCTCTGCTGCTTTCGATCGCCATGACCGTCATCGCGGTCGTCGTCTTCTGGTGGGCGCTGCAGCTGCAGCTTCCGCTGTTTCGCTGGGGTTGAAGCGCCATGATTTCGCAATCCTTGATGGACCTCTGGTACGGCTTCGGCGTCGCCTTCCAGTGGCATAACCTGATGTGGTCGTTCTTCGGCGTGCTGGTGGGCAACCTCATCGGCGTGCTGCCCGGCATGGGCGCCCTGTCGGCCATTTCCATTCTGCTGCCGCTCACCTACGTGATGCATCCGGTGCCGGCCATCCTGATGCTGGCCGGCATCTTCTACGGTTCGCAGTACGGCGGCGCCATCGGCGCGATCCTGCTGAATCTGCCTTCGCATCCGCCGCACGCGGTCACCTGCCTGGACGGTTATCCGCTGACCAAACAAGGCAAGGGCGGAACGGCGCTCGGCATCACGATGATCTGTTCGTTCTTCGCCGCGTCGGTGGGGATCATCGTCATGATCTTCGCGTCTCCGCTGCTGGTCGAAGTCGCGTTCAAGTTCGGTCCCACCGAGATCTTCTCGATCATGTTGCTGGGCCTTTTGGCCGGCGCCACCATGTCGCGCGGCTCGCCGCTCAAGGGCGTGGCGATGACCTTGTTCGGCCTGATGTGCGGCGTGGTGGGTACGGACGTGAATACCGGCACCATCCGCTTTTCGTTCGGGCTGCTGGACCTGTCCGACGGCCTGGAGCTGGTGGCGATTTCCATGGGCCTGTTCGGCGTTGCCGACTTCCTCATGAGCGTCAACCGCATGACCATCATCGGCAGCGGCGCCAAGCTGCGCCTGCGCGACATGCGGCCCAGCAAGCAGGAGCTCAAGACCGCCTTCTGGCCTATGGTGCGCGGCACGGCGGTAGGCACGCTGTTTGGCGCCATGCCCGGCACCGGTCCTACCATCACCACCTTCGTGGCCTATGCGCTGGAGCGCAAGATCTCCAAGACGCCCGAGAAATTCGGCACCGGCATGATCGCCGGCGTGGCGTCGCCGGAAGCGTCCTCGCACTCCAAGACGCAGGTCGACTTCATCCCCACGATGAGCCTGGGCATCCCCGGCGACGCCGTGATGGCGCTGATCCTGGGCGCGCTGCTGATCCAGGGCATCCAGCCCGGCCCGCAACTGATCACCGAGCATCCGGACATCTTCTGGGGCCTTATCGCCAGCTTCTGGGTGGGTAATGTGCTGCTCATGGTGCTGAACGTGCCGCTGATCGGCGTGTGGGTGAAACTGCTGCAGGTACCGTACCGCTATCTGTTCCCGTCGGCGCTGTTCTTCATCGCGGTGGGCGTGTTCAGTACCCAGAACAGTCTCTTCCAGATCTGGGAAGTGCTGGCTTTCGGTGTGATCGGCGCCATCCTCATGACGCTGGAATTCTCGGTTGCGCCCATCCTGCTCGGCTTCGTGCTCGGCCCCATGGTCGAAGAGAACTTCCGCCGGGCGTTGCTGCTGTCGCGCGGCGATCTGGCGGTGTTTGTGGAGCGCCCGATCAGCGCGTGGTTCATCGGTGCGAGCGCCTTGCTGGTCCTCCTGCAGGTGTGGGCCTTCCTGCGCCGCAACAAGAACAAGGGCAAAGGCAAGCCCGAGGTGCCGCAGGCGGCCTGAGCGCTTTTCCGTTTGCCTGCACGCGGCCCGGCTACATGCCGGGCCGTTTGATTTGTGCGGCGGCATCCCTCATGCTTGAGGCTTCCCCAGTCTGCACACAGAGCCACCATGCACATACTCTTTGCCTGTCCCCACCATGATCCCGCCGCCTGGGTTCCGCTGCTGGAAGCCGCCATGCCCGGATGCCGCATTTCCGTGTGGAACCCGGACGGCCCGCCTTCGGGCGCGCAGGCGGCTCTGGTGTGGCGTCCGCCGGCCGAACTCTTCAAGCACGAGACCGGCCTTACCACGCTGTTCAACCTGGGCGCGGGCGTCGACGCCTTGCTGAAGATGCCCGAGATCCCGCCGCAGGTGCGCATCGTCCGGCTGGAAGACGCGGGCATGTCGGTGCAGATGGCGGAATACGCGCTGTACGCGCTGCTGCGCGTCGCGCGCGATTTCGAAGCTTTCGATCACGCGCAGGCGCGGCAGCACTGGGATACCCGCGAAGGCTCGCGGCAGGCGGACTGGCCGGTCGGCGTGCTGGGCCTGGGGCAGGTGGGCGCCAGAGTCGCTCAGACCCTGGCCGAATTCGGCTACCCCGTGGCGGGCTGGTCGCGCACGCCGCGCGAAATTCCCGGCGTCGAGACCTTTGCGGGCGCGGCCGCCTTGCCGGCGTTCCTGGCCCGCACGCGCTTCCTGGTGAACGTGCTGCCGCTCACGCCGGACACCGTTGGCATCCTCAACCGCGAAACGCTGTCGCAGTTGCTGCCGCATGCGCATCTGGTCAACGTGGGCCGGGGCGAACACCTGGTCGAGGATGACTTGGTGCAGATGCTCGAAGAAGGCGAAATCGACGGCGCCACGCTGGATGTGTTCCACACCGAACCCTTGCCCAAGGACCACGCGTTCTGGCGCGATGCGCGGGTGCACGTGACTCCGCACATCGCGGCGCGCACCTTGCGCGATGAGAGCATTCGCCAGATCGCAGGCAAGGTCGCGCAGTTGCAGCGCGGCGAAGCCATCACCGGCGTGGTCGACCGCTCGCGCGGCTACTGAGCCGGCGGCAGCGGGGCTTTTTCCAGCCGCTGGTACATGGCGGGCAGGCGCTCCGACAGGAAATCGAGCAGGGCGCGCACGGCGGGCATCATGCCCCGCCGCGACGGATAGATGCAATGCACGATGCCCTCGGGTGACTGCCATTGCGGCAAGACCTGCACCAGTTGGCCGCGCCGCAGCTGTTCATGCGTGGCGATCGAGGGCAGCAGGGCGATGCCGCGGCCCCGCACCGCGGCTTCGGTCAGCACGATGAAGTCGTTGCATGACAGCTGCGGTTTCAATTCCACATGCACTTCCTCGCCCTTGTCGTTGCGCAGGGGCCAGCGCACTTCGTTTTGCGGATCACTGAAGCTCAGTGTGGTGTGCGTGGCGAGGTCCTGCGGCGTGTCGGGCGTGCCATGGCGCTGCAGGTAGCTGGGACTGGCGACCAGTGTGCCGCGCGCGGTGCCGAAGTGGCGCACGACCAGTTCGGCGTCGGTATCCAGCTTGGTGCGCACGCGTAGCGCCAGGTCCACGCCCTCGCGGATCAGGTCCACGCGGCGGTTGGTCACAAGCAACTGCACCGACACGGCGGGCCAGGCGTCCAGGAACTCGGGCAGCAGCGGCGACAGCACGTCCTGCGCGATGGATACGGGGCAGCTCACGATCACGGGGCCGGTGGGTTCGGCCTGCAACTGCCGCATGGCGTCGTCCGCCGCGCGCGCCGATGCGGCCATTTCGCGGCAATAGTGCAGATAACGTTCGCCCGCCGAGGTCAGGCGCAAGCGGCGCGTCGTGCGTTGCAGAAGGCGCACGCCCAGGCTTTCCTCCAGGTGCGAGATCCGGCGCGACAAGCGGGATTTCGGAATGTCCAGCACCCTGGCGGCGGCGCTGAACCCTCCCTGTTCGACTACCTGGGAGAAGTAGTAGAGGTCGTTGAGATCTTGCATGATTGTTCTATTCCTGGAACGAATAGTTCATCATAACCGGATTTATGTGAACAATTAACCCGTCTACAGTGACGCCATGCACTCGGGATCTGATCAAAGCCTACGGATCCTGACCGCCCGCAGCGAGCGGGCCCTCACTGGAGAAATTTGCAATGAAGACCCTGGTTATCCTTTCCTCTATTCTCGGCGATCGTTCCAACAGCAAGCAATTGGCCGATCACCTGATCAACCGCGTCAAGGCGTCTAATCCGGCCGCGGCCATCAAGATCCGCGACATCGGCGCCCAGCCCATCCCTTACTTCGACGGCAACACCGCCGGCGCCCTGTTCACTCCGGCCGATGCCCGCAGCGTGGACCAGCAACGCCTGGTTGAGATGAGCGACGCGCTGGTAGCCGAATTGATGGATGCCGATCGCATCGTCTTCGCCGTTCCGGTCTACAACTTCAACATGCCCGCTCAGTTCAAGAGCTATCTCGATCATCTCGCCCGCGCCGGCGTCACCTTCCGCTATACCCCCGAAGGCGTGCCGGAAGGCCTGGTCAAGGGCAAGCAGGTGTTCGTGCTGACCGCCCGCGGCGGCAAGGCCGAAGGCACGCCTTCGGACACGATGACGCCTTACCTGCGCCAGATGCTGGCTTTCCTGGGCATGACCGACGTCACCTTCATCGCCGCCGAAGGCATGGCCATGGGTGAAGTGGCCGCGCTGGAAGGCATGGCGCAGGCCAAACAGCGCATCGACGCGCTGCTGCCCGCTGCGCAGCAGGACAGCCTGGCCGCGTAAGCGCAGGCGTCCAAAGCAAAAGGCGAGCCTTGCGGCTCGCCTTTTTTCTTGCCGCGAGGACAGGGCTCAGTCGCGCAGGCGCTTGATCAGGCTGGAGGTATCCCAGCGGCCGCCGCCCAGCTTCTGGACGTCGCCATAGAACTGGTCCACCAGGGCCGTCAGGGGCAGGCGCGCGCCATTGTGGCGGGCTTCGGCCAGCACCAGGCCCAGATCCTTGCGCATCCAGTCCACCGCGAAGCCGAAGTCGAACTTGTCGTCGACCATGGTGCCGCCGCGATTCTCCATCTGCCAGCTCTGCGCCGCGCCCTTGCTGATCACGTCCAGCACCAGCTTCATGTCCAGGTCGGCAGCCTGGCCGAAAGCGATCGCCTCGGACAGGCCCTGCACGACGCCTGCGATGCAGATCTGGTTGACCATCTTGGCCAGTTGGCCGGCTCCGGGCGGGCCCACCAGCGTGACCGCGCGGCCGAAGCTCTGCGCCACGGGCTTGATCGCATCGAACACGGCTTGTTCGCCGCCGCACATGATGGTCAACACGCCGTTGACCGCGCCTGCCTGTCCGCCGGATACCGGCGCGTCGACGAAATTCAGGCCCAGCTCCTTGGCCTGCGCGTAGAGTTCGCGCGCCACGTCGGCGGAAGCGGTGGTGTGGTCGACGAAGACCGCGCCGGGCGTCATGCCGGCGAAAGCGCCGTCGGGACCCAGCACGACGCTGCGCAGGTCATCGTCATTGCCGACGCAGGCGAACACGATCTGCGCGCCGGCCACGGCTTCGCGCGGCGTGGCTGCGCTCTTGCCGCCGAATTCGGCGACCCAGGCCTGGGCCTTGGCGGGCGAGCGGTTGTAGACCGTGACGTCGTGTCCTGCGCGCGCCAGGTGGCCGGCCATGGGCAGGCCCATCACGCCCAATCCGAGGAAAGTGACTTTCTGGGCTACGACAGCGTCGTAGCTCTTGGTACCGATCGTTGCCATGCAGGGGACTCCGCTTTATGTGATTGGGGCCGTCAGGCGTTGACGCCTGTAAACAGGCCCTAACCTTAACGCAATCAAAAGCCCGCGGCGAGTCCATCGCGCCGGCTGTCGCTGGCGCTGACATATCCGTCCACGGCCGGGTCGCCCAGGCGCCAGATGAACTGCCCCGATCCGAAGTCCATGTAGGGATCCGCCATGCTTTCGAGCACATGGCCGCGGGCGCGCAGTCCCTCGGCAACGGCCGCGGGCAGGCCGGCCTCCGCGTCCAGCGACAGTCCATGGTTCCATTTCCAGCGAGGCGCGTCGCAGGCGGCCTGCGGCTGCTGGCCATAGTCCAGCATCCGGACCAGCGTCTGCACCTGCCCCTGGGGCTGCATATTGCCTCCCATGACCCCGAAACTCATGACGGGTGCGCCATTGCGCATCAGGAAGCCGGGGATGATGGTGTGGAAGGGGCGCTTGCCGCCCGCCACCGCATTGGCGTGGCCAGGGTCGGTGCTGAAGCAATGGCCGCGGTTCTGCAGGCTGACGCCGGTGCCCGGCACCACCACGCCGGAGCCGAAGCCCATGTAGTTCGACTGGATGAAGCTGACCATCATGCCGCACTTGTCTGCGGCCGTCAGGTAGACGGTGCCGCCGCGCGGCGCGTGGCCGCTGGCGTGGGCCTGCGCCGCATCGGGGTCGATCAGGCGCGCGCGCTGCGCCAGATAGTCCGCGGCCAGCATCTGTTCGGGCGTGACCTGCATGTGCTGCGAGTCGGCCACGTGCGCGTAGACATCGGCAAACGCCAGCTTCATCGCCTCGATCAGCAGGTGCTGCGTTGCAGGGTGATCCACCGGGCGTGCCGCCACGTCGAAGTTCTGCAGGATGCCCAGGGCGATCAGGGCGGCGATGCCTTGGCCGTTGGGCGGAATCTGATGCAACGTGTGGCCGCGGTAGCTTTGGCTGATCGGCGTCACCCACTGCGGCGCGTAATCGCGCAGATCCGCCAGCGTCAGCGCGGCGTCGTGGGCTTGGGCATGCGCCACCAGCTTGTGGGCGGTCTCGCCTTCGTAGAAGTCCCGGCCGCCGCTGGCCGCAATGCGCTTGAGCGTGGCGGCCGCGCCTTGAAGCACGAAGTGCTCGCCGACCTGCGGCGCGCGTCCGCGAGGCAGGAAATGCTCGGCGAAGCCCGGCTGCGGTTGCAGGAGGTCGGCTTGCGCCGCCCACTTTTCCTGCACGATGGGCGACACGGCAAAGCCGCGCTCGGCGTATTCGATGGCGGGTGCAAGCACGTCGGCAAAGGACAACCGGCCCAGCTTTTCGTGCAGGGCGGCCCAGCCCGCCACGCAGCCCGGCACCGTCACGCTGTCCCAGCCGCGCATCGGGATGGCACCCTGGTGCTTGCGCCGGAAATAATCCATGTTCCAGGCTGCCGGCGCCCTTCCCGAGGCATTCAGTCCATGCAGCTTGGACCCGTCCCAGACGATGGCGAAACAATCCGATCCCAGCCCGTTGCTGACCGGCTCCGTCAGGGCCAGCGTGGCGGCCGCGGCGATCGCCGCGTCGACTGCGTTGCCGCCTTGCGCCAGGATCCGCAAGCCTGCCTGGGCGGCCAGCGGTTGTGACGTGGCGACCACGTTGCGTGCGAACACGGGGCGGCGGGTGGTGGGATAGGGGTTGTTCCAGTTGAAATTCATCTCGAATCATCGCGTGGGGTAAACCCCTAGCTTACCGTACGCGAACTGCGTTTGAACATAACCCGTATTGAGTTGTATTGATTCGTAGCGTTTATCGGACTGGATGCCGGACGCGCAAAGAAAAACCCCCGGGCGGAACCCGGGGGTTTTCAGGGCGAGACTGCTGCACCGGGGCGGCAGGCTGGCTTTAGTCTTCTTCGACGAAGGTCTCTTCGCGCTTCTTGCGGATCGCCGGCAGGGCCACCAGGATCACCAGGAAGACGGCGACGGCCAGCAGCGAAGCCGACAGCGGACGCGTCACGAAGGTCGTGAAGTCGCCGCGCGACAGCAGCAGGGCGCGACGGAAGTTCTCTTCCATCATGGGACCCAGCACCAGGCCCAGCAGCAGCGGTGCGCCTTCGCACTTCAGCTTGGACCACACGTAGCCGATGATGCCGAAGATGGCGGTGGTGAAGATGTCGAACGTGTTGTAGTTCAACGAGTACACGCCGATCGTGCAGAACACCAGAATCGCCGGGAACAGGATGCGGTAGGGCACCTTCAGCAGCTTGACCCACAGGCCGATCAGCGGCAGGTTCAGCACGACCAGCATCAGGTTGCCGATCCACATCGAGGCGATCAGCCCCCAGAACAGCTCCGGGTGGCTCGTCATGACTTGCGGGCCGGGCTGGATGTTGTGGATGGTCATCGCGCCGACCATCAGCGCCATCACGGCGTTACCCGGGATGCCCAGGGTCAGCAGCGGGATGAACGAGGTCTGGGCAGCAGCGTTGTTCGCCGATTCCGGGCCAGCCAGGCCGGCCGGGTGGCCCTTGCCGAAGCGTTCCGGATTGCGCGAGATCTTCTTTTCCAGCGTGTAGGAGGCGAACGACGACAACACGGCGCCACCGCCAGGCAGGATGCCCAGGGCCGAACCCAGAGCCGTGCCGCGCAGCACAGCGGGGGCGGCTTCCTTGAATTCCTGCTTGTTGGGGTACAGCGAGCCGATCTTGTCGGTGATGTCGACGCGGTTTTCCTTCTGCTCGAGGTTGGTCATGATTTCGGCGAAGCCGAACACGCCCATGGCCACGATGGCGAAGTCGATGCCGTCTTGCAGTTCGGGGATGCCGAAGTCGAAGCGGGCGACGCCCGAGTTCACGTCGGTGCCCACCATGCCCAGCAGCAGACCCAGCAGGATCATCGCGATAGCCTTCGGCAGCGAACCCGAAGCCAGCACCACGGCGCCGACCAGGCCCAGGCACATCAGCGAGAAGTACTCGGCCGGGCCGAACTTGAACGCGACTTCAGCCAGCGGGGGCGCGAAGGCGGCCAGCAGCAGCGTGGCCACGCAGCCTGCGAAGAACGAACCCAGCGCAGCGATTGCCAGCGCGGCGCCAGCGCGGCCGTTGCGGGCCATCTGGTGGCCGTCCAGCACGGTCACCACCGCGGACGTTTCCCCTGGCAAGGCCACGAGAATTGCCGTTGTGGAGCCGCCGTATTGGGCGCCGTAGTAGATGCCTGCCAGCATGATCAGGCCGGCCACCGGGGGCAGCACGTACGTGATCGGCAGCAGCATTGCGATGGTCGGGACAGGGCCGATGCCCGGCAGCACGCCGATCAGCGTGCCCAGGATGCAGCCCAGCAGGGCATAGGCCAGGTTCTCGGGCGTGAACGCCACCGAGAAGCCCAGCATGAGGTTGTCAAACAATTCCATGGCCGAAGGCTCCTTAGTTCATGCCCAGAAACGACGGCCACAGCGGGAAAATCAGCCCCAGCCCCTTGACGAATGCCAGATACGAGAACACCACCAGGAAGATCGCGTTGGCAACGGCGACCTTCAGGCTGAACTCATGGCTGGCCAGGCTGCTGACGACAACCAGAACGAACACCGAGATGTAGATGCCCAGCAGCTTGAGGATGAAGCCGTAGAGCACGACCGATCCGACCACCAGGAACACGATGCGCCAGTCGAACTTGTCGACGTGGGTTTCGTGCGCCTTCTTGGACATCGAGCCAAGCAGCACGATGGCGCCCAGCAATGCCAGAACAATGCCTAGCCAGAAAGGAAAATACCCTGGGCCCATTCGGGCGGCAGTACCCATTTGGTAGCTGCTGGCCTGCCAGGCGAATCCCAGTCCAAGGGCGATGAACATCACCCCCGACCAGAAGTCCTGTCGATTGCGTAGCTGCATGATTGGTTGGCTCCTGTTTACAGCATGTAGATAAAAAGGTCTGTGGCCAATCCCGCCGACAGGCGAGTGACAGGCACAAAAAAGGCACTTCAGGGTGCCATTTGTTCTTATGAAAGGTAAGGCTGGGATTCTTGAAAGGGCGAATGGTAATGGACGCCCGCCACGCTGCAAACCCTGTAAGGTCGGTGAAAGGCTGGGGTTTTCCCTAGAATTCGGGAACTCCCGACCCCGAGTTGTAACGGGTCAGGAAGTTTGAGGGCTTTTTGAAAGCTAAGTGAAAGTTTATAGAAAGAAAGACGAAAGCAGGATCGGCCGGATGCTTGGCTTTCGAATGAGGCAGGAATAAATCCTACTGAATATTGCCGGGTTTCTCACCTTGCGTGAAGAGACCCCGTTCAACTCAGGATGGTTTACGATAGCGCCCATGCTGCAAGATCTAGACCAACTCGCCGCCCGCATAGGGCAACTGGTGCAACGCACCCGGCAACTCCACGCAGAGCGTGACGCGTTGCGCCAACGCCTGAACGAAACCGAAGCTGAGCAGCGTGTGCTCAAGCAGCGCGCCGCCGAGCGCGAGGCCGAAATCGTCACGCTCCAGAGCAAGCTTCAGGATCACGACGGCGCGGTCACCTCCATGCTCGAGCAAGCCCAGCAGGCCGAGGCCGCGCTGCGCGAGCAACTGGCCCGCGAAACCTCCGAGCGCCAGTCTCTCGAATCGCGTTTCTCCGCCCGTGAAACCGAACTGCAAGGCAGCTTGCAGACCCGCGACACCGAATTACAGCGCTTGCGCGTGGCCGCCGCATCGGCCCGCGAGCGCATTGACGCCGTGCTGGCCCGCTTGCCGGGCGCACCGTCTGGAGAGCAACACTGATGGAACGCGTAGATGTCACCATACTGGGGCGCGACTATTCTTTGGCGTGTTCCGCCGAAGAGAAGCCGACGCTGCTGGCCGCCGTGCGCCACGTGGACCAACTGATGCTGCGCATCCAGGGCACGGGCAAGGTCTCCAGCAATGAACGCATCGCCGTGATGGCCGCGCTGCAAGTCGCGGGCGAGCTGCTCGCCATGAAAGCGCCCGATGGTCCGCTGGGCGGTTTGGCGGTCGGCGACTTCAAGCGTAGAATCGAGGACATGAACGCAGTACTCGATGACGCCTTGTCGGGTCAGGAAAAGCTGCTCTGACAGTTCATATAGCAGTACTCAAGTATTTTCAGTTTGTCCCTGCCGTGTTCGTGACTAGGCCATACATTCTCTGAACCTATGTCTTATGGCATATTGGTTGCGGGAGTGCAGAGCTGGAGTGATCGTCTCCTGTAGACGAACCCGACGCTCTTCGGAACGCGACCACCTTGAACCTCAGGGTTCGAGATGCCGGCCTTGACGGCACAGGCGGGGCATCTATCCCAGCGGGCCTGCCATAAGAGCAGGTCCGCCTCGGGCGCCTCACCACTCCCCTTCGTCCTCCCTCTAGGACCAGTCCATGTTCAAACACCCTGTTTTCTCGCTGACCAAACTCGGCGCAGCGTGCGCAGCCGTGGCCGCTCTGAGCGCCGCGCCGCTTGCCCATGCGCAGACCCAGGCGCCCGCCGCCGCGACGGAAGCGTCGGCCAGCCGCGCGCCCGAACTGACTCTGCAGGCCAATGCGTCTTCTGAAGTCAAGCAGGACACGGTCCGCATTTCCTTGTCCGCCGAAGTCGAGGCGCCCGACCAGCCCGCCGCAGGCAAGAAGCTGAGCGCGGCCTTGGACGACGTGGTCAAGCGTGCGCGCGACGTCAAAGGAGTGGAAGTGCGCACTGGCGGCTACAACGTCTGGCCGAACACTTCCAGCAAGGGCAAGATCGGTTCCTGGCGCGGCCAGGGCGAAGTGATCCTGGAATCCAAGGACTTCGAAGCCGCGGCGGCGTTGGCGTCCAAGCTGTCGGACAAGACCGCCATCTCGAATATCAGCTTCCTGCTGTCGCGCGAAGTGCGCGAGGCCGAAGAGCGCAAGCTGCTCAAGGAAGCCGCGCAAGCCTTCAAGGACCGCGCGCTGGCCGCAGCCAACGCCTTCGGTTTCTCGGGCTACCGCCTGTCCAAGCTGGAACTGGGCGGCTCGGGCGGCCCCGTGCCGATGCCGCGCATGATGGGCGCCGCGGCCATGGCCAAGGACGCCTCGGGCGGCTATAGCCCGGACGTCCCGCTGGAAGCGGGCAACGTCACGGTCAGCATCGCGGTCAACGGGACGATCGTTTTGCAGTAAGGCTGAACATGATGGCGCCCAGGGCGACCATCGGCACGGACAGCCACTGTCCCATGCTCAACCCGCCCGCGAGCAGGCCCAGGAAATTGTCCGGCTCGCGGGTGAATTCCACCAGGAAGCGGAACGTTCCGTAACCCATCAGGAAGAGCCCGCTCACCTGGCCCAGCGGGCGCGGCTTGCTCGAAAACCACCACAGCAGCGCGAACAGCACGATGCCTTCCAGGCCCAGCTCATAGAGTTGCGAGGGGTGGCGCGCCAGTCCGTCGCCGCTGCCCGGAAACACCATGGCCCACGGCACATCGGTGGGCCGGCCCCAGAGTTCGCCATTGATGAAGTTGCCCAGGCGGCCAAAGCCCAGCCCCAGCGGAATCAGTGGCGCGATGAAATCGCTGACCGCGAAGAATGGCAGCTTCTTCTTGCGTGCGAACAGCAGCATCACCACGATCACGCCGATCAGCCCGCCATGGAACGACATGCCGCCCTGCCACAGGTACAGCACTTCCAGCGGATGGGACAGGTAGTAAGAGGGCTTGTAGAACAGCACATAACCCAGCCGTCCGCCCAGCACCACGCCCAGCACGCTATAGAAGATCAGGTCTTCCAGATCCTTCACGTTCAGTGACGTGGTGTGGCCGGAGGTGATGCGGCGGCGTCCCAGCAGGTACACCAGGGCGAAGCCCACCAGGTACATCAGTCCGTACCAGTGGATGGCAAGCGGCCCGATCTGCAGGGCGACGGGGTCAAATTGGGGATATTGCAGCATGTTCTGCCCGACACAATAAAGTTGAATGATAATAACCGGCGAACATTGAAGATTCGCGCGCAAGCGAGCCAGTTCCCCCGGGGCGGTTGCCATGTCCGAGCCCCGGCGGCCGACAGGAGACAGACCATGCCGCACAACGATCGTTCCCGCCACATCACCCACGGTGTCGCGCGCGCGCCCAACCGCGCCATGTATTACGCGCTGGGCTATCAGGAAGCCGACTTCGAAAATCCCATGATCGGCGTGGCCAACGGCCATTCGACGATCACGCCATGCAATAGCGGCCTGCAGCGCCTGGCCGATGCGGCCATCGATGCGATCCGCGCGTCACGGGCCAATCCCCAGGTATTCGGCACGCCCACCATTTCAGACGGCATGTCCATGGGCACCGAGGGCATGAAGTACTCGCTGGTCTCCCGCGAGGTCATCGCCGACTGCATCGAGACCGCGGCGCAAGGGCAGTGGATGGACGGCGTGGTGGTGATAGGCGGGTGCGACAAGAACATGCCTGGCGGCATGATCGCACTGGCGCGCACCAATGTGCCCGGCATCTACGTCTATGGCGGCACCATCAAGCCCGGCCACTACAAGGGCAACGATCTCACCATCGTATCCGTCTTCGAGGCCGTGGGCGAATACACCATGGGCCGCATGCCCGAAGAAGATTTCAAGCAGATAGAAAAGTGCGCGATTCCCGGCTCCGGGTCCTGCAGCGGCATGTACACCGCCAACACCATGAGCTCCGCGTTCGAAGCCATGGGCATGAGCCTGCCGTACTCGAGCACCATGGCCAACGAGGACGAAGAAAAGGTCACTTCCGCCGCGGAGTCTGCGCGCGTGCTTGTCGAGGCGGTCAGGAAGGGTTTGCGCCCGCGCGACATCATCACGCGCGAATCCATCGAAAACGCGGTGTCCGTCATCATGGCCACGGGCGGCTCCACCAACGCCGTGCTGCATTTCCTGGCAATCGCGCATGCGGCGGAAGTGCCGTGGACCATCGACGACTTTGAACGCATCCGCAAGCGCGTGCCTGTCCTGTGCGACCTGAAACCGTCCGGCAAATATGTCGCCACCGACCTGCATCGCGCCGGCGGCATTCCGCAGGTCATGAAGCTGCTGCTCAACGCCGGCCTGTTGCACGGCGACTGCATCACCATCACCGGCAAGACCATCGCCGAGACCCTGGCTGATGTGCCCGACGCTCCCAGGGCGGACCAGGATGTCATCATGCCGCTGGATCGCGCGCTGTACCCGCAAGGCCATCTTGCCATCCTGAAAGGCAATCTCTCTCCCGAAGGCTGTGTCGCCAAGATCACTGGCCTGAAGAATCCCGTCATCACGGGCCCGGCGCGCGTCTTCGATTCCGAGGATGACGCCATGACCGCCATCATGGCGCGCGAGATCCGCGATGGCGACGTGGTGGTCATCCGCTACGAAGGGCCGAAGGGCGGTCCCGGCATGCGTGAGATGCTTGCGCCGACCTCCGCGCTGGTCGGCCAGGGACTGGGCGAAACGGTGGGTCTCATCACCGACGGCCGTTTTTCCGGTGGCACCTGGGGGATGGTCGTGGGCCATGTCGCGCCGGAGGCTTTCGTGGGCGGCCCCATCGCGCTGATCCGCGAGGGCGATTCGGTTACCATCGATGCCCACAAGCTGCTATTGCAGCTCAATATCAGCGACGAAGAAATGGCGGCTCGTCGCCAGGCCTGGGTTCAGCCCCGGCCGCGTTATACACGCGGTGTGCTTGCCAAATTCGGCAAGCTCGCCAGCACCGCGAGCCGTGGGGCAGTTACCGATGCATTTGAAGAGTAGTCTGTTGTTGGCCGCCGCCTGCGTCCTGGGCGCGGGGGCGGCGCAAGCGCAAACCACCGGGTTGGATCTGGCCAAGAACAAGGCCTGTATGGCCTGCCACCAGGTCGAAGCCAAGCGTGTCGGCCCGCCGCTCAAGAGCGTGGCTGAACGCTATGCGGGGCAGGGCGACGCCATGGTCGATTACCTGGCAGGCAAGATCCGCGGCGGCGGTCGCGGCGCCTGGGGTGCCGTGCCCATGCCCGCGCAGACTCAGGTCAGCCCGGACGACGCCCGCGCGCTCGCCGAATGGATCTTGTCGCTGGCTCCGCCCAAGCAGTAGTCTTATTCTCTCGCGTTCCGCGCACGAAAGCCGGGACGCCAGGCCGTATTCCGCGGCCCTTTATCAGGAAGGAATCGTCATGGCAGAACAACCCTCTCCGGGCAATGAGGTCGCGGTACTTGGCGGCGGCTGCTTCTGGTGCGTTGAAGCGGTGTTCACCGAGCTGCGCGGGGTCAAGAGCGTGCTGCCCGGTTATAGCGGCGGGCATGTGGACAATCCCAGCTACGAGCAGGTCTGCGGCAAGGCCACGGGCCACATCGAAGTGGCCCGCATCGAGTTCGATCCCGCTGAACTGTCCTACAGTGACTTGCTGCGCGTATTCTTCGCGACCCACGACCCCACCACACCGGGCCGCCAGGGCAATGACGTCGGTCCGCAATACGAATCCGCCATCTTCTGGCAGAACGAGGGGCAGCGCGAGCAGGCCCAAGCCGTCATCGCCGAGGTCAATGCACAGCAGATCTACGATGCGCCCATCGTGACGCACGTGCTGCCGCCCGCCAAGTTCTGGCAGGCCGAGGACTACCACAGCAACTACTTCGCCCTGCATCCCGAGCAAGGCTATTGCCAGTTCGTGATCGCGCCCAAGGTCGCCAAGTTCCGCAAGCAGTTCCAGGAGCGGCTGCAAAAGTAGCAGGCAAAAAAAACCTCACCACAAGGTGAGGTTTCAAAGCCAGCGCCGATGCCCGAGCACCGGGCGCTGGCGGGGGAAGTCTTTATTCGACGGTCTTCACCACGCCGCGGCGCATCTGGTCCAGTTCGATCGACTCGAACAGGGCCTTGAAGTTACCTTCGCCGAAGCCATCGTTGCCCTTGCGCTGGATGATCTCGAAGAAGATCGGGCCGATCTGGTTTTCAGTGAAGATCTGCAGCAGCAGGCCGCCGCCGGGGGCGCCGTCCAACAGGATGCGGTTCTTTTGCAGGCGCGCTACGTCTTCGCCGTGGTTCGGCAGACGCCGGTCCAGCAGCTCGTAGTAGGTTTCCGGCGTGTCCAGGAACACTACGCCGTTCTGGCGCAGCGCTTCGATGGTGGCGTAGATATCTTCGGTGGCCATGGCGATGTGCTGGATGCCTTCGCCACGGTACAGGTCCAGGTATTCCTGGATCTGGCCCTTTTCTTCCGTGCCTTCCTCGTTGATCGGAATGCGGATGTTGCCGCAAGGCGAGGTCATGGCCTTGGACTTCACGCCCGTCACCTTGCCCTCGATGTCGAAGTAGCGCACTTCGCGGAAATTGAAGAGGCGTTCGTAGAACTCTGCCCACTCGGCCATGCGGCCCTTGTGCACGTTGTGCGTCAGGTGGTCCACCAGCGTCAAGCCTGCGCCGCGGTGATTCAGGTCGGCCTGGGCGTTTTGCGGATCCACGGGAACGAAGTCCACGTCATAGATGCTGATGTCGCCAATACCGCCATGGCCGTCCTTGCCAGCCCAGCGGTCCACCAGGTAGATCAGCGAATCGCCGATTCCCTTGATCGCTGGAATGTTCAATTCCATCGGGCCGCTGTGCGAATCGAAGCCCCACGCGCCCAGTTCCAGCGCGCGCTTGTAGGCGGCGTTGGCATCTTGCACACGAAAGCCGATCGCACAGATCGACGGGCCGTGCAGGCGCGCGAAACGCTGGGCGAAGGAATCCGGTTCTGCGTTGATCAGGAAGTTGACGCCGCCCTGGCGGTACAGGGTCACGTCCTTGTGGCGGTGCTTGGCGATGGCCTTGAAGCCCAGCAGTTCGAACACCTTGCGCAGCGCGGCGGGGTCCGGCGCGGCATATTCAATGAATTCGAACCCGGCGGTGCCCATCGGGTTGTCCCAGGGTTGGAAAGCGCTGCTCATAAGTCTGCTCCCTTGCATCGTTTTTAAGGACGACTTGTTCTTCAAGTCTAGACGGAGATTGTAGGAAGGAACGACGGGCAGACAATTGCAAACATGTCGCGAAAGCCAGTAGGTTGAGCAATAATATTGCCGGATAGAAAATATTAAGGGCTGAAAATGTCTGACATTGAGCTGGATAGGACAGATATACGGATTCTGGCCGAATTGCAGCGCGACGGCCGCCTCAGCAACCAGGAGCTGGCCGATCGTGTGTCGCTGTCGCCCAGTCCCTGCCTGCGGCGGGTCCGCAGACTGGAAGAGAAGGGCTTCATCAAGAAGTACGTCGCCCTGATCGACGCGAAGAAGGTCGGCCTGGGGCTGCTCGCCTACGTAAACATCCGTCTGAACAAGCACAGCGGATCCAGTCATGCTCCCATGAGCGACTTCGCACGCGACGTGCAACTATGGCCGGAGGTCGTGGAGTGCTATGCCATGTCCGGAGACATGGACTACCTGTTGCGTATACAGGTCGCCGACCTGGCGCATTTCTCCCGGTTCGCCATGGATACGCTGATGCGCCACCCTGCAGTGGTGGACATGCGTTCATTCTTCGCCCTACAGCAGATCAAGGAAACCACAGAGCTCAGGCTCTAGCTATGGCTTTTCAGCCCCTCTCTATATATAGGTACCGCCATCAGACGTTTGTCGTGGGGTGTCCAGGGCGAATGGTGCGTCCCCGTAAAGGATGCATCTTTTAAAAAAAGGGTGTCACCTTCGTAGTCCCGCCAAAATTCCGTGCTATAGTCTCGCTCCTTCGCGATTCGGGCAGTTTTGAAGCGTGAAGCCAAGCAGGCACACGGGTTGGCTAAGGGAAACCTAGCCGGCCTGCCGCCAGGTCAGCAGCGATGTTGACAGCGGTTATTGCAAGGGTTGCAGCAAATTAGGCAGAAGCCAGTTGCGTAATCTGCAAAAATCGTGCTATAGTCTTGGGCTTGGCTCGTGATGATTATTAAGGGTTTACCCTTATATCGCTGGCCATCCAGGCGGTAACCGATCTCGGATTCAAAGCGAAAGCGGCGGCGATGGGGTTGCTAGATAAGGTGCAAATTAGGCAAAAGCCAGTTGCACAATCTGCAAAAATCGTGTTATAGTCTTGGGCTTGGCAGTTGCCGAAAACTTAGGGTTAACCCTGATATTTCGATAGCTGCTAAGAGAGGCGGACCTGAAGAGGTCGCAAGCAAGAAAGCGAAACGCAGTATGTGACGCCGACTTGACA
>NZ_QWFB01000064.1:0-24431 GCF_003576205.1 Achromobacter sp. K91
GTGGCGCCGTCTGACATGGGAGCTACTTTATCACTGGCTTTAAAAAATCTCGATAAAAATTATTGACGCCGAGATTTATGCTGCTTATCGTAGAAAAAAGCGTCGTGATCACGACCGGCATGCAGCCGGCGGCTGGCGCACCCAGGAGACAAGCACAGTGATACGGCTACACGACGTCCAGCGCACCGGCCCGCGCACCCGCAACCTGCCCGAAACATCCGCCCGGCGGCCCTTGTTGCGCCCGGTTCTGCGTCATGTTGCGGCCTGCGTGGCGGCGGTAGCCGCACTGGTTGCCGGCCCTGCAGCCAGCGCGGAAACCTGGCCGTCGCGGCCGGTGACCCTGCTGGTCAATGGCGGTCCCGGCAGCCTGCCGGACCTGTTCGCGCGGCCCTTGGCCGAACGCCTGCACCGCGCCCTGGGCCAGCCTGTCGTGGTCGAAAACAAACCCGGCGCCGGCGGCATGCTGGCCATGCAGCAGCTCAAGTCCGCGCCGGCCGACGGCCACACGCTGGCCCTGGTCACCAACGCGCACCTGGTGTGGAACCCCTACATTTTTCCGGCCCTGACCTACGATCCGGCGCGCGACCTGCAGCCGGTCAGCCCGCTGGCGGTCATCCCCATGGCATTGACCGTCAACGACAAATTGGAGGCCAAATCCCTGGATCAACTGCTGGCGCTGGCGCGCCAGAAGCCTGGCCGCCTGAACTACGCGTCCTCGGGCAACGGCAGCCCGCCCCACGTGCTGTTCGAAATGCTGCGTGAACAGGCAGGCGTGGACATCCTGCACGTCCCGTTCAAAACCGGCACTGCCGCGCTGAATTCGGTGCTGGCGGGCGATACCGAAATCTATTTCGCCGGCACCGCGCTGGTCGAGCCCATGGTCAAGGACGGCCGCCTGCGCGCGCTGGCAATGAGCGAGACCGTGCCCGACGCTGCCTTCGGCAAGACGCCCACGCTGGCCGCCAGCAACTTCCGGGGCTTCGAGGGCGCGGTGTGGCTGGGCGTGGCCGCGCGCGCCGGCACGCCGGACGCCATCGTGCAGCGGCTCAACGAAGAAATCGGCCGCGCGCAGCAGGACGGCGCGCTCAAGCAGATGTACGCCAGCCACGGCTCCTTGCCGTACCATCTGGCGGCGGCGGCCTTCGCCCAGCGCGTTGCAACCGAGCGGGACACTTCCGATCCCGTGCTGCGCAAGCTGGGCATCAAGCCCGATTGAACTTCCTACTTCCAACCCTGGTATTCGGGGCTCCGCTTGCGGGGCCCGCAGCAGCTTATGAACCTGATCGAAGAGATTGTTGAAAACTCCCCGTCCATCCGCGACATCCGCAGGGATATCCATGCGCATCCGGAACTGGCTTTCGAAGAGAACCGCACTTCCGACCTGGTGGCCCGGCTGCTGGAAAGCTGGGGCATCCCGGTGCATCGCGGCTTCGGCAAGACCGGGCTGGTGGGCGTGATCCGCAATGGCGACTCCGGGCGTACGCTGGGCCTGCGCGCCGACATGGACGCGTTGCCCATGCACGAGGTCAACCAGTTCAGCCACGCCAGCAAGCATCCCGGCGTGATGCACGCCTGCGGCCATGACGGCCATACCGCCATGCTGCTGGGCGCGGCCCAGCATCTGGCGCACCATCGCAACTTCGATGGGACCGTGTACCTGATCTTCCAGCCCGCCGAAGAGCGCGGCGGCGGCGCGCGCGAGATGATGCGCGACGGCCTGTTCGAGAAATTCCCCATGGAAGCGGTCTTCGGCATGCACAACATGCCCGGCATTCCGGTGGGCTGCTTCGCCTCGTCCGCGGGGCCGGTGCTGGCGTCCAACAGCGAATTCCACGTGACCGTGCGCGGCAAGGGCGGCCACGCGGCCATGCCGCACCTGTCCATTGATCCCATTCCTGCGGCGGCGCAGATGATCGAGGCCTTCCAGACCATCATCAGCCGCAACAAGAAGCCGCTGGAGACGGCGGTCATCTCGGTGACGACGGTGCAGGCGGGCGGCGTGGTCAACGTCATCCCCGACACCTGCGAACTGCGCGGCACGGTGCGCGCCTATACCCGCGAAACCCTGGACCTGATCGAGCGCCGCATGGGCGAGATCGCGCAGCACGTGGCCGGCATGTTCGGCGCGCAATGCGAATTCGTCTTCACGCGGCACTATCCGTCGACCATCAACCACGAGGCCGAGACCGCCTTCATGCGCAACGCGCTGACCCAGGTGGTAGGGCAGGAGCGCGTGCTGGTGCAGGCGCCCATCATGGCGGCCGAGGACTTTTCCTTCATGCTGGAAGAGGTGCCCGGCAGCTATTGCTTCATCGGCAACGGCGAAGGCGACCACCGTGAACCCGGCCACGGCGAAGGCCCGTGCCTGGTCCACAACACCAGCTATGACTTCAACGACGCATTGCTGCCGATCGGCGCGAGCGCCTTCGTGAAGCTGGCTGAGAACTGGATGCCGCGCAAGTAGCGGCAATGGCGGCGCGGGCGGACAGGACAGCGCCTGCCGCCCGCGCGCCGCGACTATCCCGTGTCAGTGCGACGAACCGGCCTGGACCGACAGTTCGTGGTTACGTGTGCGCACCAGCAGCGCGCTGAGCGCAGCGGCCAGCCCTGCAATCAGGGCGCCCGCCAGGAAGGTCAGCTGATAGCCGCCATTCAGCGCCAGGGTCGGCGCCGCGCCAGCCGCTGCCAACCCCGCGGTACGCGCTGCGGCCAGGCTGGCCAGCACCGCCAGACCTAGCGCGCCGCCCATCATGAAAGCTGTGTTGACTACCCCGGACGCCAGGCCGGACTGGCTGGGCTCCACATCGCTCATCGCGGCCAGCAGCATCGGGTTGAAGGCCACGCCCGCGCCCAGGCCCAGCAGCAGCATGGCTGGCAGGACATCGACGGCGAAGCTGCCGTCCGCCGGCGCGCGCGCGAACAAGGCCAGCCCCAGCGCGGCAATGAACAAACCCGTGGCCAACGGCCCGCGGATACCAAAGCGCATCACCAGCTTGGCCGACAGCCCCAGCGAGAACGCCGCCATGATGAGATTGGCCGGCAGAAAGGCCAGGCCGACCTCCATGGGGCTGTAGCCCAGCACCAGCTGCATGTACAGCGCCGACACGAAGAACCACGCGAACATGGCCGCGGCCCACAGCACGCCGACGACGTTGGCCGTGGCCACGTTGCGCAGGCGGAACAGCCCCAGCGGCATCAGCGGGGATTCCACCCGCGCTTCGATCGTCAGGAACAGCGCCATCAGCGCGGCTGCCGCGCCCAACAGGGTCAACGATTGCGTCGAGGTCCAGCCGGCCTCGTTGCCGTTGACCACCGCATACACCGCCAGCATCAGCGAGGCGGTGACGCTCAGCGCGCCGGCCACGTCCAGCCGGGCGCCGGCGGCGGCGGGCGGCGCGGCCGGAATCAGCCGCAGGCACAGCGCATAGACCACCACGCCGATGGGCAGGTTCACCAGGAAGATCCAGTGCCAGGACAGCGCGCTGGTCAGCAGCCCGCCCAGCAGCACGCCGATGCTGCCTCCGCCCGCGCAGACAAAGCCATACACGCCCATGGCGCGCGCCCGTTCCCCGGTTTCGGTGAACAGGTTCATGATGAGCGACAGCGACACCGCCGACACCACCGCGCCACCCAGGCCCTGCGCCGCGCGCGCGCCGATCAGCAGGGTCTGGCTTTGGGCCAGGCCACAGGCCAGCGATGCCACAGTGAAGACCACCAGGCCCGCCAGGAACATGCGGCGGTGGCCGAACAAGTCGCCCAGCCGCCCGCCCAGCAGCAGGAAGCCGCCGAAGGTCAGCATGTAGGCGTTCACCACCCACACCAGCGAGGTCTCGGTGAAATGCAGGTCTTCGCGGATGGAGGGCAGGGCGACGTTCACGATGGTGGTGTCCAGAACGATCATCAACACGCCCAGGCAAAGCACCATCAGCGCCCACCAGCGTTGCTTGCCATGTATTCCATGCGTCATCAGTTGTTGCTCCGTGGATGGCGGTTCGATCCGCCGCGTTGCTTTTCTAGTGGGAAACGCGCCCGCCACTGACCATCCAGCGCGTGCCGTAGCGGTCTATCAGCGAGCCATGGGCCTCGGCCCAGAAGGTCTTCTGCAAGGGCATGGTGATGCTGCCGCCGTCGGCCAGCAGGTCGAAGACGCGTTGCGCGTCCGAAACCGTGGGATAGGCCAGCGCCAGCGCCACGCCCTGCTTGCCGGGATAGGGATGCCCGGCGGTCGCGTCGCTGCCCATCAGGGTCTGCTCGTCCAGGCCCAGGCGGGCGTGCATGATACGGCCGGCGTCTTCGTCCGACAAGACCGGCATGGCGGCGTCGGGCGGGGCGTCCGCATAGCGGATCATGGCCTCCATCCGCCCGCCCAGCACGCGCTCGTAGAAGTGCATGGCCTCGGCGCAATTGCCGTCAAAGCTGAGGTAGGCGGATAGTTGGGGCATGATGTCTCCAGGGTGACGAACGGACGGTGCCAGGAGGGCGGCGCCGCTCTATGATGGAAGCCTGACCCCACGTACAAAGGAGCCCGGCCATGCTGAAAGGAAGCTGCCATTGCGGACAGATCGCGTTCGAAGTCGATGGCGAACCGTCCCAGGTACTGGAATGCAATTGCTCGCACTGCAGCCGCAAAGGCTATCTGCTGTGGTTCGTGCCCCGCGCCAGCGTGCGCCTTGCCACGCCCGCTAGCGCCATGTCGACCTACCGGTTCAACAAGCACGTGATTTCACACCACTTCTGCGCCAATTGCGGCTGCGCGCCATTCGGCTTCGGCGTGGGCGCCAAGGGCGAAGAGACAGCAGCGATAAACGTGCGCTGCCTGGAAAACGTGGATCTGAACGCCTGGCCCCGCATCCCGTACGACGGCCGCAGCGTCTGAGCGCCGCGAACCGCGCTACATCATAGGGCAAGCGCGCGCCGCGCGATATGGCGAGCGCGTGACATGTCTTTTCATCGAATTGAACGAGTTTTCAGGGAAGCGCCGCATGAGCACCGTAAAACTGCTGTCCGACGACGACGTCCGCAAAAACCCGCAGGCCTGGGCCGTGTTCGAAGACATCCGCGCCACGCGCAAGTCGGATTTCGTCAACAACTTCTGGCGCGCCCTGGCCAACGATCCGCCGCAGCTGGAGCGGGTCTGGGGCCAGCTCAAGCAAGTCATGATGGCGGACGGCGAACTCTCTCCCCTGATGCGCGAAATGATCTACATCGCCGTGTCCACCGCCAACGGCTGCACCTACTGCATCCATTCCCACACCGCCGCCGCCCGCGCCAAGGGCATGACCGACGGCCAGCATGCCGAACTGCTGGGCGTAATAGGCATGGCCGCGCAGACCAATGCCATGGTCACCGCCATGCAGGTGCCCGTCGACGAGGCATTCATCGTGAAATAGGAGGCCGCCATGTCTCTGATCCCGCTGTTTCCGCTATCCAACGCGCTGTTCCCCGCAGGCGTGCTGCACCTGCGCATCTTCGAGGTGCGCTACCTGGACATGATCCGCCGCTGCATCGCGGACGGCAGCGAATTCGGCGTGGTCGGCCTCTTGTCGGGCCAGGAGGTCCGCACGCCGGAAGGCACGGAGACCCTGGCCCCCGTCGGCACCATGGCGCGCATCGACGCCTGGGACGCGCCCATGCCGGCCCTGCTGGAACTGCGCTGCGTCGGCACCAGCCGCTTCCGGCTGCTTTCCAGCGAGGTGGCAAAATACGGCCTTTGGATGGGCCAGGCCGAGCCCATCCCCGATGACCCGCCCGCACCGGTGCCGGCAGCCATGCAGCCCAGCGCCGACGCGCTGGGACGCCTGGTGGCCCAATGGCAGCAAGATGGCGTGTCCCCCGAAAGAATGCCCCTGGGCCCGCCGTTCCGGCTGGATGACAGCGGCTGGGTCGCCGACCGTTGGTGCGAACTGCTGCCCCTGCCGCCCGACGACAAGGCCGCCTTGCTCGCCATGACCGACCCGGTGGCGCGCCTGGCGGCGATCCAGGACGTGCTGCGGGGGCAGGGGCTGGCTTAGGAAAGATGCCAGGGCCTCGTATAGATACCAGGCTGGGCGTAACCGTATTTGGACACCATGGAAATCAGGATAGACGAGGGCCTGCGCGCCTACATAGACCCCTTGACCGACGACGAGCGCGAGGCGCTGGAACGCAGCCTGCTCGCCGAAGGCTGCCGCGACGCCCTGGTGCTATGGGGCGACCTGCTGGTCGACGGCCACAACCGCCATGCCCTGTGCATGAAGCACGGCATCCCCTTCGAAACCCGCCAGAACACCTCGTTCAAATCCATCGAGGACGTGCACCTCTGGATGATCGAAAACCACCTGGGCCGGCGTAGCGTGTCGGATTTCCAGCGTGGGGTGCTGGCGCTGCGCAAGAAGGAAATCCTGCAGGCGCGCACCGCGGCTGCGCCCGCGCCCGACGATCCGCCCTGGGACGAAGACTCCGGCGAACCGCCGCCGCTGCCGGCCGCAGTCGTGTCGCAGGCGCTGAGCCGGCAGGCTCTGGCTCGGGCTGCGCGTATCAGCAGCAATACCTTGGGGCAGATCGAGAAGATACAGAAGGCTGCGGCGCCGGAACTGGTGCGTGCGGTGAAGGATGGGGCTATTTCCATCAACGCTGCGGCGGCGGTCGCGACGTTGCCGCCGGAGCGACAGGCTGCGGCCGTGGCTGGCGGCAGGAAGGAGTTGCAGCAGGCAGCCCGCGAAGTCCGCCAAGCCAAGGCCCCGCCGCCTCGGGAGGCTGTGCCGGATATTCCTATTGAGAATATCGCGGATTTGCCGGCTGAGGTGGCGCGGTTACGGGAGTTGCTGACTCGGCTGACGGATGAAAGGGATCAGTTGAAGAAGAAGGTGATGCATTTGACGGTGGCGTTGGCGGAGGCGAGGAATGCGTCGGGGGGAGGGGATGACTAAAGGCCTGGTTGGGAAAGGCTGAACGGCTTGCCAAGCGTGGGCTTTGCGTTGCTCAGCCTAAAGCCAGCTTCCGTCGTCGCTGTGATTAGTCGCGCCAGCCGCTAAGTCGGTTCGGCTTACGGTTGCGCCGCTGTATCGCCCGGAAGGATTGGATTGCTCCTTCCGGGCTAGTTACTTGCACAGCGATCACGAATAACCTATTCGTTAAAAAATGAATGAAGGGCGATCACGAGAAAGTGACGCTGGCACTTGACTACATCGCGGAGCGCGCGAAGTTGAAGGCTGACAGCGACGCTGCAAAACCCTGCCGGGATGCCGCAAACGCCAAACAGTCGCGTCCCACGACCCGCAGTTTTTTCATCGAGTACGGGCGTCTCGCGTAGGACGCTTGCATTCTCCACGGCTGATGGATGAAAAAAGATGCAAAACATGCTTCCGAAACTTCTGCTGCTGAGCTTTCTCTTGATGGGATCCTCTGGAAGTGCAACCGCGCAGCCCTCTCAGAAAACGGATGCCGATGCCAAGAAGGTTGCAGCGGCACTTCTAGCTACAGCGAGCCCGCAGAAGGAGACCAGGCAAGCGTTCGCTCAGCGTGTTGGCCCTACCTTCAAGCGCCTGGTAGCAACCGAGACCATGACGCGAGTTGTATTGGGACCAGCGTGGGGATCGATGTCAGCGTCAAGGCAGGCAGAAGCCGTCGATCTTTATAGCCGGTTCCTGATGAGGACCCTCCAAGGCGCCTTCGAAAACCCGTTGCCCTCGCAGTTTGAGTTGGAGGATGGGGAGAGGTTCCGAAGTAAGCCCGGCTCGGCTACTGTGTATCAGATCACCTGCCTCACGCTGAAAACAGCAGACTGCATTTACTATTCGGCGAAATCGAAGGCCAACGAGTTCACCATGGCGTTTCAACTTCTTTATATTGATGGTAGGTGGCAGGTGGTCGACATGCATGTGAGCGGGATGTCCGTTCAGCAGGTCTATCATTCGAATTTCAGTTCCATTATCAAGTCTGATTCGATCGAAAAGTTGCTGGAAGAGCTTCGCGCGCGAGTCGATAGCTGATCTGGCTGGTATTTCGCCGCTGACCATGGGCGCTCATGGTGAGGGGAGGGAATTTCCTTTGCGGAATTGCAGTCTGGCACCTTTTCCCCGCCGTTTGCGCACCCAGATCACCAATCCAGTCACGCTCAGCGTCGCAACAAAAATCCCCATGAACGAAATCAGCACGCGCCCCGGCATGCCCAGTAGCCGGCCGGAGTGCAGCGGCAATTGCGCCTGCATGAACACATCGCCCCAGGTGCCTTGACCCGGCACTCTTTCGCCGACGATCGTACCGGTGTCGCCGTCCAGGTAAAGCACGTTGTTCCCCATGCCGTTCTCATCCCGGTCGTCTTCCGGCGTGTAAAACGTCACGCCATAAATGCCGAAGCGCTGCGCATAGAAAAGAGACCCGGCGGGAGCAGTCCAGCCTCGACGGCTGCCTTCGGCCTCGGCTACGGCGATAGCCTGCTCTCGACGCAACAGCGGGTCGGTCAGTTCCCGCTCGCGACTGCCCTGGCGTGACTGAAATGGCGAGGGCGTGATCGGCGAGAAAACCGACACGAGCGGCTGCATCACTTGCGTTCCCAGGTTCAGCGACACCGAGGTCACGGCCAGCATCAGCAGCAGACCCCATACCCATACGCCACCCGAGCGATGCACGTCGAAATTGAGTTTGACGCCGCCCTGGCGCAGCCGGAAGCTCAGCGACTTGCGCCAACTGCGCACATTGGGAAATGAGATACAGAGAGCCAGGAAACTGTCGATGATCCAGACCGCCGACACCACGCCCATCAGCCACACCCCGAATTCGATTCCCCAGCCTTTGGGGATGTGCAGGGTGTAGTGCAGCTTGTAGAGAAAGGGCAGCAAGTTCTCGCGCGACAGCGATATCTGGCCCCACTGCCGCTGCCCCTGGACCTGGCCGGTGGCAGGATCCACGGCCAGTTGATTGAAGCCGAGGACGTAGGGCGCTGCGGTAGCGGGATCGATGCGCGCGGCGACACCCAGCATCGCAGTGTGGCCAGGCTCCAGCGTCAGCGGGACAAAGCTGACTCGCAGGCGCGGGTCAGCCGCCTCGACCCGGCGCGCCAACTCCAAGGGAGCTAGTGCGTTAGCTGTCGCACCGGAGGCGGCCACGTACAGTTTGGGGTTAGCCCACTCGTCGAGTTCGTGATTCCATGCGATCAGCGCGCCGGTCAAGCCGGCGACGAACAGGAAACCCGCGATGAACAGGCCGCACCAGCGATGCAGCAACACCATCGCGCCACGCATGCCGCCGCGCATCAGAATTGGTAGCGTGCCGACAGCGTCACACTGCGCGGCTCGCCATAGACATTGCTCGGAAAGCCCACATTGCCGGACAGCGCGTTGTAGTACTTCTTGTCAAAGACATTATTGATGTTGAGCTGTACATCCAGCTTCGGCGTCGCCTGCCAGCCCACTACCAGGTCGGCCAGGGTGTAGGCGTCCTGGCTGATACGGAAGGGAACGCCGCTCGTGGTGCCCTGGTTGTAGATGGAGCCCTGGCGGTAGACCGAGCCGCCGATGCGCCAGCCTTGCAAAGCGCCAGACAGCCGGTACATCGTCGACAGCTTGAACAGGTGTCGCGGCGTGTCGGTGTCGAACAGCTCGCCCACATTGTCGGGGTTCGCATCCTTGCGATAACGCGCGATGGCCACCGTGTAGCCCAGGCTCACTTGCCAGTTGGGGGTGATGGCGCCCTGCAATTCGAATTCCACGCCCTGGCTGCGTACTTCGCCAGCGGCCGAATAGCAGGCGACCGTCGGGTAACCGGCGCATTGGGTCTGATCGGTGCTGCGAAAGGCGCGGTTTTTCTGGTCCATGCGGAACAATGCTGCCGAGGCATTCAGCGCGCCATTGAAGTATTCGCCTTTGATACCGATCTCATAGTTTTGCCCGATCACCGGATCCAGCAGATTGTTGCTGGCGTCCATGTAATTCTGAGGCTTGAAGATGTCCGTGTAGCTGGCGTAGACGGAGTGCTGGTCGTTCAAGTCGTAGACGATGCCGGCGTACTTTGTCAGTTGGTTATTGATGCGGTATCGGTTATGCGCGCTGACGGATGGCGTATTGGCGGTAAAGCTGGGATACGTGTTGACGGTGTCGTTGTAGTCGAACCAGTCCAACCGTCCGCCCAGTATCAGTTTCAGCCGATCGGCCAGGTTCAGGCGGGTCGTGGCGTATAAGCTTTGCTGGGTGATGTCGGCGTCCATCCAGTCGCGCAGCGGGATGTTGGGATTGGCGACGGCACTCGGATCGAAGTCGTAGAGATCGAGGTTGTCGTAGAGAACCACGCCTTGACGGCTGTTGCCGTCGAAATCGATGTTGCGGTAGCTGGCGCCCAGTACCAGTTCATGCGTGCGGCCAAGCAATTGAAAGGGACCGTTGGCATACAGGTCCACGCTGCTCTGCTTTTCCGTATGGGCGTTGCGCGCGCCTAGTTGGCGGTATTTTGCGGTGGTGAAGTTGTAATTGAGGTAATGGCCCAGCATGTCGACCTCGGCCTGCGCGTAGTAGGCCGAGAGATGCGTACGCCAGCCATTTTCGAATCGGTGGTCGAGTCCCACGAACGCCGAAGTGGTGTTCTTGTTCCAATGTTCCCAGTCATTGGCATATGAGGTGGATCGAGGCAGATCCAGATCGCTACCGTCGCGGGCCACGGGCAAGCCGGTAAAGCCATTGCCATGCAACCTGTTCTCTTGGTGCAACGCGCTGAGCGTGAGCGTGGTGGACGCAGTCAAGTCCTTTTCCAGGATCCCGTAAAACGTCTGGCCGCTGCTGTTTTCGCCACGCTTGTAGCTTCCGTAGTCCTGAGTGGCGATCACGGCGCGGCCGCGTAGACTGCCGTCCTCCGATAGCGGACCAGAGGCGTCCAGCTGGGCTCTATAGTGGTCCCAACTGCCGGCGCTCACGTCGGCGGATACCTGCGGCACATCGGTCGGCCGCTTGCGCACCAGGTTGATCGCAGCCGACGGATTCCCTGCACCCTGCACCAGCCCGGTGGCGCCACGCACGATCTCCACGCGGTCATAAATAGCCATGTCGGTGGACAGCAGGTCCTGCGACAGGTTGGAGCTGTCCAGGCTCACGGGCAGGCCGTCGAACATGATGTTGTCCACATACATGCCGCGCGCATAAAAGGAGGCGCGCTCCGGGCCGAAGCGCCGGTACGTCAGGCCGGGGGCAGCCTGCACCACGTCGTTGATCGTTTGCAGGTTCTGATCCTTGATGCGTTCGTTGGTAATGACGGTGACCGACTGCGGTGTCTCGCGCATGGACAGGTTGAGCCGGGTGGCCGTGGCCATGCTGCTGGTGGTGTACGAGTCCGTGCCCTCGGTAGTGCCGTCCGCTACCGATGTTCCGGTTACTGTAACCATGGGCAGCGTGGCGGCGTCGGACGCAGCGGACGAGAGTGTCTCGTCGACTTGCAGCACGTACGCGCCATTGTCCAGTTGCACGGCCCGCAGGCCGCTGCCGGCAAGCAGAAGGCTCAGCGCGCCCGCGGCGGGATGGCGGCCGCTCACGCCGGCCGTGCGCTTGCCCTGGGTTTGCTCGGCGGTAAAGGTCAACATGATGTTGGCCGTGCTGGCCAACTGACGCAAAGCGGGCGCCAGCGGCCCGGCGGCAATCCTGAATTCGACCGCGGCGGTCCCTGCTGCGGGAGGCGCGGCGCCTTGCGCCAGCACGGCGGCCGGAACGCCGGCCGCGAGGGCGGCGGTCAGCGTCAGGGCGGCAAGCGCAGTAGACGATGGGTAAGGGCGCTCCGAATCGTGGGCGCGGTGCAGGTTCGGCATGTTCTTCCTCTGGATTGGACCTCCGAAAATCCCGGTCCTTCCTAGGTAGGTGCCGCGAACATGCCAATCGGGCAGTCAATTCGAAAAATTTTTTTCGGGCCTCAATCGGCCGGTACGATCGTCGCCCAGTAACGGGTGCGCCATTGCACGCGTACCGGCAGCACGCTGGGCAGCGTAGCCAGGATCCTGTCCGTGTCCGCCAATGGAAAGACACCCGAAAGCCGTAGATTCGCGATTTGCGGATCGACGCGCAGTACGCCCCGCCGATAGCGATCCAGTTCGGCAGCGAAGTCGCCCAGCCGCTGCTCGTCAGCCACCAACTGACCCCGCGCCCATGCATCCGTCTGCTCATTGATCGCGCGCGGCGCCCCAACAGCATCGCGGCTGAACTGGGTCTGCTGGCCGGCGTGCAGCACACTCGCGCCGGAGCCGGCGCGGGGAGAGACTTCCACAGCGCTTTCCAGAACCGCCACACTGGTCTGTCCAGAGCGTTGCCGTACCGTGAATCGTGTACCCAGCGAACGGATGCTGCCCTCGGCGGTCACTACCGAAAGTGGCCGCGGATCGGCCATCCCCGGCCCGTGGCGAGTCGCAACCATGATCTCGCCCGCCATCAGCAAGATTCGGCGCTGGTCCGCATCAAAGCGCACATTTGCCGCGCTATCCGTGTTCAGCGTCAGCCGGGTGCCGTCGTCCAGCGTGACTTCGCGTTGCTCACCCGTGTTGCTGCGGTAGTCGGCCGTGCGGGCCTGCCAGGTGTCAGTGCGCGAAGCGAGCAACCCGGCGCTGGTGGCCATTCCCCCCCACAGAAGCATTCGGGTGACCCGCCGGCGGGCGGCGGAGGAGGGCTGATCGGTCGTGGCGTACGACGACAGGGCCGCGTAAGCCGGAGCACGCTCCAGTGATTTCATCCGGCCCGTGACAGATTCGACATGTTGCCAAGCGGCCTCATGATCGACATGCGCCTGGCGCCATTGGCGCCATTGGCGTTGCTGTTCATCGCCAGCCTCCCCGGACATCAGCAGCGTGAGCCAGTCCGCCGCAGCGTTCGCAGTAGCCCGGCTGATGACGCGGCCGCCAGGCAGGGTTAGCGTGTCTCTATGAGAGGCCATGAATTCAGGTCGCCAGCGCGAACATGCATTCGCGGTTGGCCCTGGTCAGATACTGCTTGACTGAACTGGTCGAAGTCCCCAACCGTTCGGCGATTTCGGCGTAGCTCAGTTCGACCAGGTGCGCCAACAGAAAGGCTTCTCGAACCTTGGGAGGCAGGCCATCGAGCACGCGGTCGATCTGCTGCAGGCTCTCGACGGCCATCAACTGTGCTTCCGGCGAGGGAGCGACTTCTTCCGGCAGGCAGGCGAGAGCCTCGAGATAAGCGGTTTCAAGCAACTGCCGGCGGTGGCGGTGTGCGAGGAGCCGCCGGGCAACCGTCGCCAGAAACGGACGCGGCTCCCGGATCTCGATAGCCGCGGTCTTGCGGTCCAGCAGGCTTAGAAAAGTGTCCTGCGCCAGGTCGGCTGCCGCGAAAGTGTCGCCGACGCGCTTGCGCAGCCATCCCTGAAGCCACTTGCCGTGCTCGACATACAGTCCCGCCAAATCATCGGTTATAGGTAGATCCTGGGCTGGCATGAGGACGGAATGTGGAAGCAAACGAATCAAATGAGAATTGATCGCATTATACATAGACAGCTAATCAATTCGGCAACCCGGCCATCGGACGGGTGCGGGGGCTCGTTCCAAGCCGGCGGCTTCGCCACCCGGGGCTCGCGCGCGAACGCACGCAAATGGAGCGTCGCAAGGACCACGTTCTCTATTTTTTTGTCGCTATGGGGGGTCTGGCTGCACATTGCCGCTTTCGCGGCAAACTCGACAACGTAGAAGTCCGCGGCGGGCCGAGATCAACTTTCTCGAAAAGGTTGCCCACGCCAGCGGCGGATAGTCCTGAGCTAGGCTATTTCTGCCTTTGCACTGCGCTTTCTGCGCAATTCGACCACCTGCGCCGCGCCAACGGCCCGAGCGCGCAACTGCCCACAGCCCCCATCCACATCCTGCCCGGCGCTATTCCTGACCTTGGTCAGCACGCCACGGCTTTGCAGATTACGGACGATCTCGCGGATGCGCTCGGTATCGGGGCGCTGGTAATCATCCCCTTCGAGACTATTGAAGGGAATGACGTTGAGCACCCCATACTTGCCCTTCAGCAGACGCACGACCGCATCGAGCTCGTCGTCGCCGTCGTTGATGCCCTTGAGCAGCGTCCACTGATACTGGATCGGATAATCGGTGTCGCGAGCGTATTTCTCGCCCAGTTCTATCAGTTCCTCAGGCGCAATTTTCGGCGCGCGCGGCAGCAGGTCTGTGCGCAGTTCGGCCTTGGTCGTGTGCAGCGACAACGCCAGCGCGGGCTTGACGCGTTGCTGCGGCAGGGCCTCGAATACGCGCAAGTCGCCCACGGTGGAGAACACCAGATTCTTGTGGCCGATATTGCCTTCGGTGCCGAGCAGGTCGATGGCTTCGAGCACGTTCTCGAGGTTATGCGCCGGTTCACCCATGCCCATGAAGACGACTTTCTTCACCGCGCGCTGACGCCGCGCCAGCACGACCTGGGCGAGGATTTCCATGCTCGTGACCTGGCGGATCAGGCCGCTCTTGCCGGTCATACAAAAGCGGCAGCCGACCGCGCAGCCGACCTGGGTGGAGACGCAGAGCCCGTCGCGCGGCAGCAGTACGCTTTCCACCATTTGCCCGTCGGCGAGTTCGACCAGCAAGCGCGAGCCGTCGTTACCTGCGTGTTCGGAGCGAACGCGGGCGAGCGCGTCCAGTTCCGCCGTCAAGGCGGGGACGGCGTTGCGTAGCGCGAGAGGCAGGAAGTGTTCGGCGCTCCGACGTCGCGTGCCGGTGTCGAGCGCTTGCCCTTGCAGCCAGACGCGCAGGAGCCGGCCGCGATGGACGGGCCGGGCGCCAAGAGCGGCGAGGCGTTGGTCGAAGTCGGAATAGCGCATGGGGGGCGGATTTTACCTTGCGCCCGGAAAATGGAGAAAGGGCGCTTACCTTGAGCTTGGACAGTTATGGCTGTGTCTCACCCTAGGCGATAAAAGAGCTGAAGCAGTGCCGTGAGTATCCCTATGCTGGCATGGAGATATTTGACTGACAGCAATGGGTCGAGAAAGGTCATTCGGATCCGGCGGCTCTCGGCCAGAAGCCGACAGTCATCAGGGTCCCCGAGCAGCACAGTGCCGCAACGCGAGATGAGCGCGGGGCAAGCCTATACACATTTGTTACCTTTCAAGTCCATTGAGCAAACTTGCATCTTCAATGGACTCCTACAGCCAGGGTTCTTTAGACGCCGAGGCTGCCCTGCGTCATTCCGATGCTCGCCCCGGCGGGGCTGCGCTTCGGATGACTCCGGGGTCCTCGGCTGGCAGTCGCCTAATGCATTGGCTTTGGATGCCGTTCATGGGCAGATGCCGAGAGCCGGTGTCCGGGCGGAGGGATCCGAAGCGCAGCCCCACCGGGGCGAGCATCGGAATCCCGCAGTCCGGGCGCCGGCGGCTCAAGAACCCTACCTTGAATAAAGGTGTCAGACTACAAATACGCTAGCCAGATGCTGCAAAATTGTAGTCTGACACCTTTTTTTCAGCGACAAGATTGCAAGACCAGAGATGTGCATTAGCTCGGTTAAGCTGATTTGGCGTGTCACGAGGGAGATGTGTTGTGCTGTACGCAAGACATCATCGACATACAACTTGAGAAGAAAGGATCATGACCCAGCCGCATTCAACACGCCCACCCGCTTACGCACTGAAGATGCTGTATGCATCTGCGATAAAGCTTCTCTTTACGTTGGGCCTTGCAACTCTATGGACTGGCTCCCAAGCTGCAAGTTTTGATTGCAACAAGGCCGTGAGCGCTACGGAAAGGTTGATCTGTAGCGATGCCGAGACATCCGCGCTGGATGGAAAATTGCATGGGGCCTATGAAACAGCACTAGCCGCAACCGATGCCTATGGCAAGAAAGAGTTGGCGAAAGAACAGCGCAACTGGATTAAATACGCTCGTGATATTTGTCAAGACAGCGCCTGCCTGCAGCAAACATACATAACTCGCATCGCCATGCTGGCTCGTAATGAGGAACATATTGCCAATGGCGAGGTGTACTCGGACTGCAAGCTGCCGGGCAATCAAACCGTTAGTGGCGAGTGCGTTAATGTAGTGTCGATTCGTGATCCCAACTCCCGTGTTGAATCGTTCAACCAATCGTTGTCGTATCAGAAGGAAAACGGCCGAATCATCGGTTGTAGCCGGCTGATTGACCTACCGGTTGGCGTCGCCGGGAGTAATCACAGTTTTGGCGGCTCCTGCGTATTGCAGGAAGGTACGCAGCGCAAGAACGTGAGGATCTGCAACGACGATATGTTCGGGCATTTCCAAGTAGAGCCGTCCACGCCACAGGATGCCTCAGACAAGCGCCTGGTCGACTTTACTTACGCGCAATGCTATGGCGGTTGATGGTAAGCGCCCGGGCCTATCCGTGATTTAGTGTGTGAGGCATATCATGAGGACTAAAGATCATGGATATGCCGATGAAGAAGAGGCGCACAGCGGCGGATCCGGCGGCTCTCGGCCAGAAGCCTCCTACAGCCAGGGTTCTTTAGACGCCGAGGCTACCCTGCATCATTCCGATGCTCGCCCCGGCGGGGCTGCGCTTCGGATGACTCCGGGGTCCTCGGCTGGCAGTCGCCTGATGCATTGGCTTTGGATACCGTTCATGGGCAGATGCCGTGAGCCGGTGTCCGGGCGGAGGGATCCGAAGCGCAGCCCCACCGGGGCGAGCATCGGAATCCCGCAGTCCGGGCGCCGGCGACTCAAGAACCCTGCCTCACAAAACTGAAGCGTTAGGGCTTCGAGAAAAGGTGTCAGCCTACAGTTCGCTACCTAAGAGCTGATCAAGAAAGACCACGGGAACGCAAGAGGTCGCGGGGGCGACCATCCGATAATCGGAGTGGAATCCGATCACCCCCGTCGCAAGTGTTCAGGCGCTCAGAAAGCGCAAGACTTCGGCCCAATCGTTAGTCGACAGGGCGACGTCCTCGTAGTCGCCAGCTTCCTCGTCGTAGCGCGAAACGCAGAAGCGCTGGCTTCTGCCGGATTCGCGGTCGGCGTAGTTGGCGTAGTCGACATACACTTTCAGGCTGCGCTCCTCGTTCTCGAATGAGGGAGCGGCATCGATGTAGCTCGACGTATCGAAATACCCTTCGGGCAGGGGCGGCAGGGTGGCTATGTCGAAGTCGGGAAATTCGCGGCGTAGTCGTTCAAGGTTCATAAGGAAAGCAAGTAGAGGCTGGAGACCTGACATTTTACGTTGCTCAGTGTCAGTCGCCACGATGGCTCCCGAAATCGAGTTTGGAAATGACGTTTACGACCGTCTGGACAGAAGCCGTTCCACGAAAGTCTCGAACATGACAGGCAGAACTCTCAATCAATCAGAGCTCGACTTCTTCCATAGCGAAGGGTACTTGCGATTGAGCGGCGCACATTCCAAGCGCTGTCTTACGCCGCTTCGGGAGCGCATTCTGCGAGAGCTATCGCGGCTCAAGGTCTGGGCCGGCGGAAAAAGTCTGGGCAGTTCGCTGAACAATTTGGCGCCGTTTCAGCAGATCGCAAAGCTATCCTCGATGGTGAAGATTGCGGATCTGGATGAAACGCTGAACACGGCGGAAATTCGCAACGCAATCGCTGGCCTGACCGGCAGAGCCCCGCAACCCGGCCAAGGCACGCAGCCCTTGCTGTCTTTGCCTCATCAGGGGCCATGGTCTCTGCGCAGCCTGAACTGGCACGTTGACCTGGCTGCGAAATCCGGCGCCGAGGTCCCCGGCATCCAGGTGTTCTATCTGATCGACGACGTTATTGAGCACGGGGGCGCGACTTTGGCGCTGGCCCGTTCTCATCGCGTGGCGGGTGTAGCGGCTGGGAGGCTTCGTGGATCGTTGAAAACGCCGGGTGATCTCGAAGCTGTTCTCAGCGCATCCGACACCAAGATCATCGAGATGTCGGGACGGGCTGGCGATGTGTTTTTGATGGACATGCGCGTGCTGCACACCCCATCCGTCAATTCGTCCAGCCGTATCAGGATGATGGCCACGACTCGTTTCAGTCTGCGCGCAAGCGGATAGGAGCGGGATCTGCCTGGGGGTTGCGGACTCCACCGCTAGTCTTTCGCGCCAGCCAGATCTGCGATCAACCGCAGCGAATCGCAGTCATGACGTCCTTGTCATCCACGATCAAATTCAAGCGCGTGGCGTTGTACTCCATCGTGACCAGTTGGCCCGGGCGCAGCATGCGTGCGGTGGCGCTTCCGCTGCGGGTACGCAGGTCTTCCATGACGGAAGCAGTCGCTTTCTGGCCGATCTGGGATTGCAGGGCTGCGGCGTCGCAGGTCTTGCCGCCGCCCATGGACGACCCGCCGTATGAAGACCCGCCATAGCTGGTCCCCGCATCAGCGGAAGACGAGGTGCCGGAGGAGCTGGAGGCCGCCGGCGAGCTGGATGAGCGCGGGGCGCCGGTGTTGGCGCACGCGGTCAGGCTGGCGACCAGCAGGAAAGGGATCAGCTTTCGGATCATGTAACGCTCCTTACAACAACACGTCTGAAAAAAGCCATGATAGACCAGCGCGGGCGCGCTGTGACCTGGGCCGGGCAGGGCCGCTAGCGGCATTCGTGAGCGCGGCTTCGATGATCCAAATTTTGCATTGACACTAAAGTTTCATGAGAATATATTTCTGAAACCATAGTTTCATAGGCGGGATCATCATGACTTCGGTGTTGCAGGAGCGCATCCTCGCGCTGCAGGACAGCTTCACGGACAGCGAGCAGCGGTTGGCTAGCGTGACCCTGGAGTGCCTGGGCAATATCGCGGCCTATTCGGGCGCCGAGCTGGCGCAGAAGGCGGGCGTGTCCAAGGCGACGGCGGGGCGGTTTTTCCGGCGTCTGGGGTACGAGAACTTCAACGAAGTGCGGGCGCAGGCGCGCGATGAGGCCGACCGTGGGTCGCCGCTGTACGAGATGGCGGGCGTGCGTCCGCCGGACGCGACGGGGGATGCGCTGGCGGAGCATCTGGCCACCGATTTGCAGAACCTGGCGCAGACCTTCGAGCGCCTGGACAGCCGCGACGTGGAGCGGGCCATCGAACTGTTTGCCGGCGCTCGCCGTATCTGCATTGCGGGCTTTCGCAATGGACGGGTGCTGGCGCAGTACGCCTGGGCCTTGCTGACGCAGCTGCGCGACGGCGTTGCGCTGGTGCCGGGCGCGGGTTTGAACCTGGCCGAGGATCTGGCTGACCTGGGGCCTGACGACGTGTTGCTGGTGATGGATTTCCGGCGTCGCGTCACGCTGCTCAAGCCGATTGTCGAACATGCGAACCGGGTGGGCGCGAAGGTCGTGGTGCTGACCGATCCCACCGCCACCGAATTGCCCGCGCGTTCGGACCTGGTGTTGCGATGCGTGAACAGCGGCGCGGCCGTGTTCGATTCCTACGTCGCGGCCACCAGCGTCATCAATCATTTGTGCTCGGCCCTGGCCCGCAAGCTTGGGGCGGCCGCGCGCGAACGTCTGCAGAACATAGAACGCCTGCACGAACACTACGGCGACTTGCATCGCTGATTTCCAAGAGGAGACTGACTTGAACCATCCCATTCCGAACGTCCGGCTGCAGTACGCGCCCAATCCGGCCTTCGAACCCGCCGCGCCTTACGGCCAACGGCAGCTGGAGGTGCTGGGCGGCCAGGCCTATGCGCAGGCGGAGGCGCAGATCCGGCGCTGGCCGGGCTATCAGCCTACGCCGTTGCGCGATCTGTCGGGTCTGGCCCATGCCGTAGGCGTGGCGGGCATCCGGTACAAGGACGAGGGCGGCCGCTTTGGGCTGGGCAGCTTCAAGGCCCTGGGCGGCGCCTATGCCGTCAGCCGCCAATTGCTGCGGGAACTGGCGGTCAAGCTGGGGCGCGACGATCTGTCGGTGGACGACTTGCTGTCCGGCCGCTACCGGGAGCTGGCGCAGGCCATGACGGTGACCTGCGCGACGGACGGTAACCACGGCCGGTCGGTGGCCTGGGGCGCGCAACGCTTCGGTTGCCAGTGCGTGATCTACATCCACGCGACGGTCAGCGAAGGGCGCAAGCGGGCGATCGAGCAATACGGCGCGCAGGTCGTGCGCACGCCGGGGAACTACGACGACTCGGTGCGCCAGGCGGCGCAAGACGCGGCGCGGCTTGGGCGCTATGTGGTCTCGGATACTTCTTATCCCGGCTATATGGAGGTGCCCAAGGACGTGATGCAGGGATACGCAGTGATGGCCGACGAGGCACTGCGCCAGCTGCGCGAGGCGGGCGATGGCGAGCTGCCGACGCACGTGTTCCTGCAAGGCGGCGTGGGCGGGCTGGCGGCCGCGGTGTGCGCGCATTTCTGGGAGCAGCTGGGCGAGCGCCGTCCGCGTTTCATCGTGGTGGAGCCGGACAAGGCGGCCTGCCTGTACGAGAGCGCCCGCGCCGGCAAGCCGGTGGCGGTGCACGGCGATCTGGATACCGTGATGGCCGGGCTGGCCTGCGGTGAAGTATCGCTGCTGGCGTGGGAGGTGCTGCATCCCGGCGCGCAGGCTTTCCTGACGGTTGACGACGAGGCGGCGCTGGAGACGGTGCGTCTGTTGGCGAGCGGCAAGTATGGCGATGCGCCCATCGTCGCCGGCGAGTCGGCGGTGGCGGGACTGACCGGCTGCCTGGCGGCGCTGGCCGATCCGGCGGTACGCGATGCGCTGGGCCTGGACGCTGGCAGCCGTGTGCTGGTGTTCGGCAGCGAAGGGGCGACCGACCCGGAACTGTATCAACGCATCGTCGGCAAGAGCGCTGCCGAGGTCGAAGCCGAGGCCGTGGCATGACTGGCGCCGCGCTTGAGGCAGGCCGGCAGGCCGTGCGGGTCGACGGCGCCCGGCTGTTGCGCCGCCTTGCGGACCTGGCACAGGTCGGCGCCATCGAGGGCGGCGGCGTTTGCCGCCTGGCGCTGACGGACGCCGACCGGCAGGGACGCGATCTGGTGGTGCGGTGGATGCGCGAACTGGGCCTGGCCGTGACGGTGGACGGCATCGGCAATGTGGTTGGCCTGCGGGCCGGGCGCAAGGCCGGTCCGCCCGTGATGACGGGGTCGCACATCGACACGGTGCGCACCGGCGGCCGCTATGACGGCAACCTGGGGGTGCTGGCCGGGCTGGAAGTGGTCGCGGCCTTGAACGACGCAGGCGTGGTCACTGAAAGACCGATGGCGGTGGCGTTCTTCACCAACGAGGAAGGCGCGCGCTTTGCGCCCGACATGATGGGCAGCCTGGTGTTCCAGGGTGACCTGGCCTTGGAGGATGCGCTGGCCACGGTCGGCATAGACGGCACTACGGTGGGCGAGAACCTGGCCCGCATCGGCTATGCCGGGACGGCCCCGGTAGGCAATAACCAGGTGCACGCCTTTGTCGAACTGCATGTGGAACAGGGACCGGTGCTGGAGCACGAGGGCTACACCATCGGCGCGGTGACGGGCGTGCAGGGCATCCACTGGATCGAGTTCACCGTGCGCGGCGTGTCCAACCATGCCGGCACCACGCCGATGGGGTTGCGCCATGACGCCGGCATCGTGGCGGCGCGCATCGCGTGCTTTGCGCGGGATCTGACCGTCGAGTTGGGGACGGGCCAGTTGGCGACCTTGGGGCAGGTGAATCTGTTTCCCAACCTGATCAATGTCATTCCCAACCGCGCGACCTTCACGCTGGACCTGCGCAACACCGACGGCGCGGCCTTGCAGGTGGCGATTGCGCGCTGCATGGCGTACGCGGCGCAGGCTGCGGCGGCTGAGGGGGTGGAACTGAGCCATCGGGTGCTGGCCGATTTCGCGCCGGTGGCGTTCGACGAGGCCATCGTCGGCCGGGTCGAGGACATCGCGCGCAGCCGCGGGCACCGGGTGCGGCGGCTGCCCAGCGGCGCCGGACACGATGCCCAGATGCTGGCGCGCATGTGCCCCACGGGCATGGTGTTCGTGCCCAGCGTGGGCGGGCTGTCGCACAACGTCGCTGAATTCACGCAGGACCAGGATATCGAGGCGGGCGCCGGCGTGTTGCTGGAACTGATGCTCGAACTCGCAGAACAATGAAACCGTAGGAGACTGAACATGTCACGCATCATCAATGTCGCGGCCGCGCAGCTGGGGCCGATCCAGCGCAGCGACTCGCGTCGCGACGTCGTCGAGCGCCTGCTCGCGCATCTGCGCCAGGCCCATGCCATGGGTTGCCAACTGGTGGTTTTTCCGGAGCTGGCGCTGACGACTTTCTTCCCGCGCTGGTACATGGAAGATCCGGCCGAGATCGACGCGTTCTATGAAAGCGAGATGCCGGGTCCGCAGACCCGGGTACTGTTCGAGACCGCGCGCAAGCTGGGCATAGGCTTTTACCTGGGCTATGCGGAGCTGGCGGTGGAGCAGGGCGTCAAGCGCCGCTTCAACACGTCTATCCTGGTGAACCAGAACGGCGAAATCATCGGCAAGTACCGCAAGGTGCATTTGCCCGGGCATGCCGAACACGAGCCGTGGCGCGCTTTCCAGCATCTGGAGAAGCACTATTTCGAGCCCGGCGAATCGTTCGATGTCTGGCGCGGCTTTGGCGGCGTGATGGGCATGGCCTTGTGCAACGACCGTCGCTGGTCCGAGACCTATCGGGTCATGGGCTTGCAAGGCGCGGAAATGATCCTGCTCGGCTACAACACGCCGGTGCACAACCCGCCGGCGCCGGAGCATGACGACTTGTCCATGTTCCACAACCATCTGGTGATGCAGGCGGGCGCCTATCAGAACGGCACCTGGGTGGTGGGCGTGGCCAAGGCCGGCAAGGAAGAGGGCTGCGAGATGATCGGCGGCAGCTGCATCATCGCGCCGTCGGGCGAGATCGTTGCCGCCTGCTCGACCAAGGGCGATGAGCTGGCGATCGCGCGCTGCGACCTGGACCTGTGCCTGTCCTACAAGAGCACGACTTTCAATTTCGACCGCCACCGGCGTCCCGAGGCTTACGGCCTGATCACGGAACGCAGAGGCGCGGTGGAACCTGCGCCGGAGGTGGCGGTAACCGCCTGACCTGCGGCGCGGCCAGCGCGGACTGTCGATAGACCGTCCGCATAACCGGCCCGGACGTTCCCTTCCCATAAAAAACAGCATGCGGGCGCCCCGAGCGCCTGCAGGGGAGCGTTCGGCCTAAAAAAACACAGACCCCAAGGTGAAAATATGGACCAGTCAGTCGAGAGCATTGCGGCGCCTCCGGTTGCCGCAGACAAGGATCCCCTGGCGGCGCGGGATGATGCGCTGTATCGGAAGGTGGCGTGGCGGCTGCTGCCGTTCTTGATGGTGTGCTACATCGCGGCGTTCCTGGACCGGGTGAACGTCGGCTTTGCCAAGTTGCAGATGCTGGATGACCTGAAATTCAGCGAAACGGTGTACGGCCTGGGCGCGGGCATTTTCTTCATCGGCTATTTCCTGTTCGAGGTGCCGAGCAATGTGCTGATGCACCGCATCGGCGCGAAGAAGACCCTGGCGCGCATCATGATTCTGTGGGGCATCATCTCGGCCGCCATGGCCCTGACGCAGACGCCGACGCAGTTCTACATCCTGCGCTTCCTGCTGGGGGCGGCCGAGGCCGGGTTCTATCCCGGGATCATCCTGTACCTGACCTATTGGTTTCCGTCGAACCGGCGCGGCCAGATCGTGGCGGTGTTCATGACGGCGGTGCCGTTCGCGGGCATCCTGGGCGGGCCGCTGTCGGGCTGGGTGATGGAGGCTTTCCATGACACGCACGGCATGGCCGGCTGGCAGTGGATGTTCATCATCGAGGCCATCCCTTCGGTGCTGCTGGGCCTGGCGGTGTTCTGGTACCTGGATGACCGCATCGACGACGCGCGCTGGCTGTCGCCTTCGGAGAAGTCGCGGCTGGGCCATAACCTGCAGAGCGAGAAGACCGCCAAGACCGAACACGTATCGATGCTGACCTTGCTCAAGGACCGGCGCGTCGTGCATATGGCGCTGATCTGCTATTGCACGGTATCCAGCCTGTCGGGCCTGGCGTTCTGGATTCCGTCGGTGATCCGTTCGACCGGCGTGGTGTCGCTGCTGGACATCGGCCTGCTGACGGCGGTGCCGAACGTCTGCGCGGTGATCTCGATGGTGCTGGTGTGCCGCCATTCGGACGCTGTGCGGGAGCGCCGCTGGCACATGATCGTGCCGTTTCTGGTGGGCGGGACGGGCTTGGCGCTGAGCACGCTGTTCAGCCATAACCCGATGCTGGCCGTGGCCATGCTGTCGGTGGCGGCCGCCGGCTGCATGGTGTGCTCGCCCTTGTTCTGGAGCCTGCCGACGGCGTTCCTGGAAGGCAAGAGCGCCGCGGCGGGCATCGCCGGGATCAATTCCTTCGCCGGCTTGGCGGCCTTTGTCAGCCCCTATGCGATCGGCTGGATCAAGGATCTGACCGGTTCGACGGATTGGGGCATGTACTTCCTGGCCAGCTTCACGCTGATCGGGGCGGTGCTGGTGTACCGCGTGCCGAAGAGCCTGGTCAACCGGTAGGCCCGGTAGGCGGCTTCTCCTGTCTCTTATACACATCT
>NZ_QWFB01000069.1:0-24304 GCF_003576205.1 Achromobacter sp. K91
TTGACCCCTGACAGCCGCAGTGTTTCCAGAGCTCCCTTGGCATCTCCCTTCTTGAGCTTCGCATTCGCGGCTGTCACTGCATTCATTTTTTCGGGACTTGCCGTGTAGTCATCGGTAATGACTATATCGCCCCAGACAGGCAGCCAAGCCTTGGCAGGCTCATTCGCAGCAGTGCCCTGGTTTGCCTCATGTGAGGGGACCAGGTCCGCTTCCGCCCTCATGAACGCAGCGTCGTCTGACTTTGCCTCTTTCAGTGCAAGTTGAGCGCCACGTACGCGCTTGAGAGCCTCTTTGGTGTGCCCGTCGTAGAGGGCCGCTCGCGCGGCATTTACATCAGCAAACGCGTGTTGTCCTTGTTCAGACAGCTTGTGGAAGCTTCTCACCTCTTGTTGTTGGGTTGTTGGCTGAGCCGCCATCGAAACCACGAGCGGTGAGAGCGCTCCCGCGACGGCAACAAACAACATTCCTTTCGCCAGTTTTTTCTTCACACTCATTTCATTCTCCAAATCGTTACTCGAGGTGACCAGTCCAGCTGCGTCTTGCGTGCGTCTGGCGTGTTCGGAATCGATCATCCACTGGGTTTCTTAGGAATGCCTTAACGGTCTAGTCACGGAGGAGGGCGATTTAGGTCATGCCACAGTCGCGTTGTATGCCCATTGCCACTGACATGCGAACTTCCTGCCAAGGGGAGGAGCCAGGTCGTTGCCACGCGAACGCTCGAACAAATCCTGCCAGCTGCCGCCTGACTTCTGCGCCAGCGGCCGGAATCTCGCTCGGTCGATCGAGGAACACAGCCTTTGGCAGTGGCGTAAAACAATGGAACTTCGCTCGAACTCATGCACGGCACCATCGATTCTTTGCTATTGCTACTGCTTCAATCTGAAGCACGGGTGAAGAAGGTGGCCAAATTTCCCACTGACAGATTTGTTGTCGAGTACCCCACGCCAAAGGCCGTGATTTTGGCAGGACGGCAGACAGTGAAAGGACTCGGACTTCACGGTTCACATGTGGATGTTCTGTTGAGGCTTAATGGATTGCCGTGCTTGCAAGCAAAGCTCACGGTCAACTCGTCCGGCCGCTGGGGGGCTGATTTTTTGATGACGCCGGGCACGTATGTGTTGCATGGCTGGGCCAATAAGGTACGGATACCATTTCCATTTGTTGAAGGCATCGCTCCACCGCCGGACATCGTCGTCAGTTTTTTGGTGTGGGAAGCGTAGCTCGCTAGCCGAGAAAAAAAATCTCGGCCTCGACGATCGGCATCGGGAAGTCGCAGGGCGTTCAGCGAGGGCGCCGGCGCGGATTCCTTGTTTGCGCCACAGAAATGAACTAGGATTTATCAGGGTGTGGGGATACAGGTTCATTTGCCGCCACCATGATCGCGGGCGGCTTCCAAGGAGGCGCACATGAACGAATCCTTTCCGCCCGCCACGCTCAATACGTGGCCGGAATTCGGCCCGCACGCAGTGCCCGCTGACGGTTGCCGCACCCATACCGTTCTGAATCAAGCCCAACCCGCCAGCGGCTTCAATGCCTATACAGACGATACAGTGTTGCGGGCGGCCATCGGGCGCGAAGCGCCGTGGGCCGAGTCGCGCTGCACGGCGCTTGGCGCGCTGGCCGGCAACGAAGGCCTGCAGGAACTGGCACGGCTGGCGAACTGCCACGCTCCCCAGCTCAAGACGCACGACCGCTATGGCAACCGCATCGATTGGGTGGAGTTCCATTCCAGCTGGCACGAACTGATGGCGCTGGCCTGGAAGCATGAAGTACCGAACCTTGCCTGGCGTGCCGGAGCGCCCGGCGGGCACTATGCGCGCGCCGTACTGTCCTATCTATGGAACCAGGTGGAACACGGTACAGCGTGCCCCACGGGTATGGCCTACGCGGCCTATGCCGGCTTCGAGGCCGAACCGGCGCTGGCGGTCTGGAAGCAAAAGTCCCTAGGCACGGACTACGAGTTCAGCCGACGCGAGGTCGGCAGCAAGGCATCGGTAGTCGTCGGCTACGCGATGACTGAGAAGCAGGGCGGTTCGGATCTTCGCGGAACGCAGACCATGGCACGCTACTCACACACTGACGAGTACCACGGCGCGACGGCGCATTGGTACGAACTGATTGGCCACAAGTGGTTTTGCTCGGTGCCGCAGTCCGACGGTTTTTTCACGCTGGCAAAGGTGAACGGTGGCGTCACCTGCTTTTTCCTGCCGCGCACCTTGCCCGACGGTGCCTATAACCGCTTCTTCTTGCAACGCCTGAAGGACAAGGTGGGCAATCGGTCCAACGCGTCCAGCGAAGTGGAATTCGACGGCACCCTGGCAATCCGCGTGGGCGAAGAAGGCCGGGGCATCCGCGAAATCCTGTCGCACTCTCACCTGACGCGGCTGGATTTCGCGGTCGGCTCGGCTGGCCTGATGCGACAGGCGCTAACGCTGGCACTGCGGCATACGATGACGCGCAGCGCGTTCGGCACTCCCATCGCCGAGCGACCGATGATGACGAACGTTCTGGCGGATATGGCGGTGGAAGTCGAAGCCTGCACACTGATGGCGCTGCGCGTGGCCCGTGCCACAGACCGGATGCATGACAGCGAGCACGAGCAGCTACTGGCCCGCGTAGCCACGCCCGCCGCCAAGTTCTTCAACTGCTCGCGCGCGCCCTCGATCGCCTATGAAGCGCTGCAATGCCACGGCGGCAACGGCTTCATCGAGGAAAATCCGATGGCCCGCGTTTATCGCGAAGCCCCGCTGAACAGCGTCTGGGAAGGCACGGCCAACATGATGTGCATGGACGTGCAACGTGCCATAGCCAAGGACGCGCGGACTCTTGACGCGCTATTCGACGAACTGCGGCCGCTGTCCGGCCAAGACGCGCGCTTCGACGCTCTGGTCCGGCATGTCGAACGGCTGATGCGCGAGGCGGCTGCGGACGAGTTCCTGGCGCGCCCCATGACCGAGGCGCTGGCGCGCGCGCTTCAAGGCGCAGAACTGTTGCGCTATAGCACGGACGACGTCGTCGACGTCTTCCTGAGTTCGCGTGGTCCGAACGCGGTGGGTGCCTGGGGCTCGCACTACGGCACGCTGGCCGGCGCGTCCGGTCCGGCCTACGCGCGACGCGTCGTGCGCCGAGCCGACGTGGCCGGCTGACGACGGCCTATTTCCCCCCGCCGTTCCCTGCTTCCCAACGTGGTTCAGGAGGTCGAAATGAATGCCCCTTATGCCGCCGTAACGCCCAGCCGGGCCGACCTGATGTCTGGCGACGATTACCGTGAATCCTTGCGTGGATACAGGCCCCTTGTATACCTGGACGGGCGCGAGGTGGCCTGCGTTGCCGACGAGCCGGCCTTGCGGCCGGGAGTCAATGCGCTGGCCTATACCTACGACTTCGCGCGGCGCGCAAACGTTGCGCCCATCGCGCTGGCCACGCAATCGCGGCGCAACCGTGTTGTAAGCCGGATGCTACACGTGAACGAGTCCTCCGGCGACCTGCTGAACAAGCTGGAAGCAGTGCGGGCGCTGTGCCAGGAAACCGGATGCGCCCAACGCTACTTGGCGCACGACGCGCTCAACGGCATCGGGCAGACAGTGGCGCGGATCGACGACGCCAAGGGGACCACCGAGCATGGCGCGCGTTTCGAGGCCTATCTGGCGCACGCCCAGGATCTCGACCTCTCGCTCGGCGTGGCGATGACGGACGCCAAGGGCGACCGCAGCTGCAGACCGCACCAGCAGTCCAATCCCGACGTCTATGTGCGCGTGATCGAGCGCGACGGGCGCGGCATCCTTATCAGCGGCACGAAGGCTATCGTGACGGGGGGGCCGTACATGCACGAACTGCTAGTCATGCCCAGTCGCAACATGGGAGCTGAAGACGCGGATTTCGCAGTCTGTTGCGCGGTGCGCGTGGACGAACCCGGCGTCACCATCGTGTCGCGGCCGGCGGGGCGGCCCGGCGAGAAGCTGGAGCACGGCGATGCGCTGTTTTCGCGCAAATATGGCCAGGCCACGGCCGTGGTGATGTTCGACCGGGTCTTTGTTCCGTGGGAGCGGGTGTTCTACGCCGGGGACTGGGAACACAGCCACGCGCTGACTTATAGCTACGCCACCCATCATCGGCATAGCTGTATCGCGGCCAGGGCGGGATTCGGCGACTTGCTGATCGGCGCCGGCGCATTGATGTGCGAGGCCAACGGGCTGGATCCGGACGTCAAGGCCAATCTACGCGAACCGCTCGTGGAGCTGATCAAGATCACCGAAGGCTTCTACGCGTGCGGCGTCGCGGCCAGCGTCTACGCCGTGCGCGACGAGCACAGCGGTTCGTTCATGCCCGACCCGGTGTTTAGCAATATTGGCAAGCTGCTGCTGGCCACGCAGATCTACGACATGCATCGGCTGGCCCACGAGGTATCGGGAGGTCTGATCGTCGCCTTGCCAGGTCCGGATGAAGACCACAATCCCGCCACAGCGGCCCGATTGTCCGATGTGCTGCGGGCCAACCCCGCCGTGCCCTACGACTATCGCGTTCGGACGGCGCGCTTCATCGAGGATCTGACAGCCTCATATCAGGGCGGCTGGTACTCTATCATCAGCCTGCACGGCGGAGGTTCGCCAGCCGCGATGAAGCAGGAACTCTGGCGCAATTACCCGTTGGGCTCCAAGGTGGAACTGGTGGAGCGCCTGTTGGAACGTGGCGTGCTGCATGACGACGCGCGACCCGTCACGAAGAACCGCCAGCCAGGACGCTGCTGCGACATGGGATGTAGCGCACCGGGCCAGTCCATCATGATTCCGCTGCAGGCGGGAGAAAAGCCCGCCAGCGGAGCCGACTGAGGTCCGCGTCTCTATCGCATGCTTCTGTCCACACCCAGAACACTGAAAATCTCCCCAGACCCCTTCCGCTTGAGCGGAGTCTTCGGTTTTCCATCGAGATGGACCATACCGGTGGATGGGTCCCAACGATTTGGGAGCGTGGAAAGCGGAGAACCTTAGCGCGTCGTATTGGTTATGCGAGGCATCAGCAGATAGTCGCTTCTCCAAAGCGAATCGTCCACTTCTCATAAGCCGAAAATCAGATCGTCGTATACCGTGCCAGCAGCGTCTATTTTCTTATAAGAAATGGAGATGCCGTGGCAGTGATCGTGCTCGGCTGTAGCATTATGGCCGCAATAGCGACGGCCTGCCTTGTGCTGATCATTCCGTCTCCATACGACGTCGTCACGGCGCTCTTCGGAAGTGGCGCTAGTGTGTCGTTGCTCGCCTTATCCACCCATATTGATGAATGAACTTCGTCCGGAGTCCTGATGGATACTTGCAATGAATGTCTATTGCTGACGGGGCAACCATCGTCAACAGCGCCGCATCCGAGCTTGGTGCATCGGGCTGTTGTGCATCACGGAGCTGGCGCCGGTCGTCAAAAAATCGGAACTATTTGGCTTTGCGTCGAATGCGGGTCGACCATGCGCCAAAGTACCCGGCACGATAAGGAGTTTCCGGACTCGTGGAATTTCGGCGCAGACGGTTAGTGGTTCCCTAGGGTGAAGAATAATAGCCTAACCATCGTTCGGTAACTACCTAAACCCGCTCAGGTTGGTGAACTGAGAGCACCGAGCACTTCGGTGCGACAAGCGCGGACGAAGCGCTCGACGCAGGCGTCCTGGTTGGCTGCCGAGGCAGCCGCCACTGTAGCGCGCGGCTGCATGAAGTCGAGCCCCCCTTACAGCGCTCGGCTAGCACAAGCCGTTCTACTACGTCTCGCTACACCGGCGGCGTCAGGATTTCGGCTTTCAACGTTCTTGATCGCGGCGCCCCCCCTTGCTGAGCCCCATACATGCGCCTGCGCTTGGCGATTGCCGCTTGCTGTTCTCGCGTAACCACTACAACTCGTCCGACCTCGTTTCGACACGGCAGAGCGGCGTTGCAAGATGCAGCTACGAATGTCGTTATTAGAAAATGTTTGCAGAGTGCGTCAGCGGCGGACCAAATTCAGCTTTCTTGAAATGAAACATAGAGAAATTTGAGACGAATTCGAGAGCGGCCATCACAAACACGCTCCAACATGTTTCCAATCATTGTTCATCTGTAAATCCAGACACATCGAAAACAAAATTTGGAGAAGCGTCGTCTATTTCGGATCATCTGCTCGATTAAGGAGTCTGACATGGCTTCACCACAGCAATCAGAACCGCGAATATTGGTATGCGAAAACGTGCCGTCGTCGTTTCCGTTTGCAGATGTAAAACAGGTTTGCCGTGCCCCAATGCTTCGTGTGGTCGGCGGCATAGAGGAATTATCTAACGCTCTTGATTCCTACAAGATAGCTCTTGTCATGATCGGAGTTTCAGTTTCAAACTTCGATATTCCCACATTATGCCGTGTGCTTCGAAAATCCCCACAAACAGCGCCCATCCCGGTGTGTGCAGTTGCGCCGGCCAATTCACGCGTAAGCCGTCTCGATATGTTGCGAGCTGGTGCGGCTGAGGTCCTGGAATATCCGTGGGATGCTCAGGAAGTCGTATTGCGCCTGGATCGACTCATTACCAGCGCTGAAGAAATGGCTTGCCCACACGCTGCCACGAAGAGGCAAGACTTGCCGCTTCGCCTATCGAGGGAAGAGGAGCTGGTTTGGGCCGCGAAAGAATACCTTCTTCACTGCCGTGAGTACATGCCGCAGCAGCACGAATTGGCGCGGCTGATGGGCACGACGAAAAGCAGATTGAACGCAGCATTTTTCGCCGTTCTTGGTTTCAGTGGGGCAGAGTACTTGCGAAGATGGTGCTTGCACTCCGCAGCAACGCTGCTGCGTGACGGTCAGCTAAGAGTAGTAGATATCGCCGAAATTTGCGGCTATTCAAATGGCGCAAACTTCGCGACTGCCTTTCGAAAGTTCTCGGGTGTCTCGCCAATAGTTTACCGAGAGCAGGGCCGTCTTGATAACTGTAATGCAACCTGCGCGGAGGCATCGGATGGAAATTAACGGCTTACGATCAGTGGCGCAGGATGCGGTCACAGAGACCGCTTGCCCAATATCCAGGGCACAACCAGGCGGAATTTCGCTATTATTGGTGAGTGATCGGCTAGACGATTTTCAACCCCTGGTTTTCGCGTTGCGTGAACAGCTTTTCAATGTCACAACCGTTGAAGACGGTTGGGATGCCTATTATCGCACGCAGGTCAAACTGCCGACGGCTATAGTCATAGACGCCGAATTGCGCACCTTCGATAGCATAACCCTATGCCGGTTATTGCGACGCGCAGGCTTGACTCCGCGTGCGGGCGTGCTTTTGGCCACGAGAAATTCATCAGCAGAACTTCGAATTTGCGCGCTAAGATTGGGTGTACTGGACGTTTTGACAATGCCCTTGGTACCCGAAGAAGTGATGCTGCGGTTCGCATATCATCGACGCTCCATATTGCATCGTTGCGGGGTGACTTCAACTTGTGCAATGCGCGCAGACTCGTCCAAGGGCGTCTCTCGCTTGGTGGAAAGGGCGATGAGCCTGGTCGAAGAGTTTGGTGAATCCACAAAGTCGACCAAACACACCGCGCGGGCTGTCGGCACTAACGCACGTAGTTTGTCCTTGGCGTTCAAAAATGAAACTGGTGAGTCCTTTTCTGCTTACTCAAAGCTGAAGAAGATTCAGCTTGCATGCCGCCTGCTTCGAACAACTACAATGCCTATAAATCAGATAGCTGCGACGATTGGGTATCAAAGCGCTTGCAACTTTAGCGTGGCCTTTCGACATCGCATGAACATGGCGCCGTCAAGCTACCGCAAGCAATATTCATCTGAGTAATATGGCACGATCTGATCGGTAGAATTCGTATAAATGGAATAGGCTGCCTGCTCCGGCAGGCATCAGCGCTTCGAGGAGATGGAACGCTCCACTCAACCTCCGAATCGAAACATCCATCCATAAGAATTTTAAACGAAAATTGGTCCTTGTCGAACCAAACACGTACCCGCTCGATATTTGACTTTTCGCAAGCTGCTAGGCTTTCGCCGGGGTTGTTTATGTTGCATACTTTCCGGAGTTTTTGGTAGCGGCATCAATGTAAGCGGTTTTTACCTAGCTAGATGTATACACTTGGAGGAAGTATGCGAACTAGTGAAACTTTTTTTTGCACGGACTCCTTTCCACCGAGCCTTCGCACGGATGCATGGCGCGATAGAGTAAGCTTGTTGTGGGATTGCCTCCCGTCTGCGTCTATGGAGCGGCCGAACTTTATCGAAGGAACTCTTCGATCCACCGTGATTTCTTCAATGCTGGCGGTTCGAGCAAATTACTCGACAATGTTTTGCCGGAGAGACGAAAAAATTCTAGCGCACAGTGAAATAGATCATTATCTTATTCACATCTATTCAAGCGGCGTGCATGCCGGAAATTTTGAAGGAAGAGAGTCGATTGGTCGGTCGGGAGATATTAGAATAATAGACCTTAGCAAACCATTTTCTTCCAATGTTGCGTCAGGAAAAACAATCTCCTTAATGCTGCCACGCATCCTCTTGGCCTCGACACTGGAACGATTCGATGTTCATGGCGTTATATTGAAGCCAACGGACCCCGTAGTCAGATTACTACGCAATTTGATTCTGGGGATAAATGCCCCCAACTTCAGCGTCACTCCGGAGCAGGGCGTAGCAATCGAAGAATCTGTTTCGAACCTACTACGCGCGAGTCTGAGTGCGGGACTTGGCATTCCCCGCGAGTATTTGGGAATTACTTCAGTGCTGAGGGAAGAAGTATCGCGCTTTATTAGCGTGCATCTTGCCAATCCTGACCTAGGTCCGGAAATGCTCACTCGCCATTTTCGACTCTCCCGCGCGCATTTATACCGAATGTTCGAAGGCGCTGGAGGGGTGGCGCGGTTTATCAGGACGAAACGGCTTGACGCCGCCTATCGCAGCCTTCTAAATCCAGCGATGCGCCATCAAAATATAACGCAAATTGCCTACGGCAATGGATTTGCCAACAACAACCAATTCTTGCGGGCCTTTCGCGCTCGTTTCGGAGTGGCGCCCTCTGATGTTCGGAGTCCTGATATGCGAACGCAATACACGTTCCGGGAAGCGTCTCTATCTACTATTTTTTCCGGAGTCCGGCTGAGCAACGGAACCGACGCAAGCCAGTAGGACCCCGAGGCGATGCAGCAGTCTGCACCGCGCTCCTTCTTGATTAGTTCGAGCCTCCGAATACGGTGATGATCAATCAGTCAGCGAGTCGAACTAAGGAGCGATAGCGGCCCAACTCAAAACCAGCAGACCAAAGACCAAAAGCACGGTTGGGCCGTTTTCACTATTTTTGCCGTAAGGTTCAGAGATGGCTCTTTCGCTCCATGCTGCGCGGCAACCTCGTTTCCGGTGGGCCGTTTGTCGTCTCAGTACTTTGGTTACACGCGCAGGACCACTTGGAAATTCAATTTCGAGCAGGGGAGGGCGAGCATGTTTTCGCTATCAAAGCGTTGTGGCGCGGAGTTCTTCGGTACTTTCTGGCTGGTGTTGGGTGGATGTGGCTCTGCTGTTTTGGCCGCCGGCTTTCCCAATCTCGGGATTGGATTCGCCGGCGTGGCCTTGGCCTTTGGCTTGACCGTCCTGACCATGATATTTGCTGTCGGCCATGTTTCAGGTGGACATTTCAATCCGGCGGTAACCATAGGACTGGTCGCGGGTGGCCGTTTCCCTGCCAGGGACATTGCCCCCTATGTGATCGCACAAGTCTTGGGGGCCATAGCAGCTGCCGCGGTGTTGGCCAGCATTGCCTACGGTCAGGATGGTTTTGATTTGCCGGGCAGCCGCTTTGCCGCGAACGGATATGGCGAGTATTCGCCAGGCAAGTACTCCCTGTTGGCGGCACTCATTACGGAAGTCGTCCTGACCGCCGGTTTTATCTTCGTGATTCTAGGCAGTACCAGGAAGGGCGCCCCTGCGGGCTTCGCTGCCATTCCCATCGGCCTGGCGCTGACCCTCATTCACTTGATCAGCATTCCGGTAACTAACACTTCGGTGAATCCCGCTCGTTCCACCGGGCCGGCGCTGTTTGTCGGAGGGTGGGCTCTGGAGCAGCTATGGTTGTTCTGGATTGCTCCGATAGGCGGGGCCGTTATTGGCGCGATTGCCTACCGTTGGGTCAGCATCCCGAAAACCGAGCAAAGCAGTTGAGCTGCGCGCAGCGGACAGACGTTCACCGCCCGTGCAGTCGGCAGACTACGCCCGATCCGTGGATCATCCGTTTCGCGATCGCCCTATGCGCACGCATCGATTGCGCGAGCCCCCCATTCGCCTCGAATGTCGAATCCTCGCTTCGGAGAGGATCCTCCTAGATCGAGTTTCAAGCCCAAGCAATCTCAAGGAGTAGATATGTCCGTCAAGAAAATTGCCATGTCCGGACGTCTCAAATGCCGAATTGGTCGACTGTTCGTGGTGTGGACGGCCGCAGCGACATTGTTGCTGGGACAGACGGCTTGGGCATGTACCAGCTTCACCATCAAGGCTACGGATGGCAGCGTGATCTATGGCAGAACAATGGAATTCGGTCTTGAAATGGAATCGCGGGTGATGTTCATTCCCCGTGCCCATCTCCTGGAAGCCGCGGCGCCCCCGGGCAGGAAAGGCATGACCTGGCAGAGCAAGTATGCCGTGGTGGGCATGAATGCATTCGGTCTCACCAGTATCATCGACGGCGTGAATGAAAAAGGCCTGGCGGGCGGCGTCCTGTACTTTCCGGGCTACGCTCAATATGCGGACCCGGCCAGCGTCTCCGCTGAAAAGTCGCTGGCCCCTTGGGACCTCCTGACGTGGGCCTTGACCCGCTTCGCCACGGTGGCGGAAGTCAAGGCGGCACTCTCGCAGGTGGCGGTCGTCAACATCAAGCAGGAAGCCATGGGGGGCTTGATACCTCCCTTGCACTACACGCTGCATGACCGGAGCGGCGCGTCGATCGTCATTGAACCAATCAACGGTGAGCTGCGTCTGCACGACAATCCGATGGGAGTGCTCACCAATTCGCCGCCGTTCGAGTGGCACATGATCAATCTGGGCAACTACGTCAAATTGTCCGCGACGGAAGCGCCGGCGCTGCGGATCGAGGGACAGACGATTGCGCCCTCGGGGCAGGGTTCCGGCTTGCTCGGCGTGCCCGGCGACCCGACGCCGCCGTCGCGGTTCGTTCGCGCGATCGGCTATTCGATTTCGGCCTCCAGGCAAGCGCCCGGACTTCCCAGCGTCAAGTTGGCCGAGCATATCGCCAACAGCTTCGACATACCCAAAGGCTGGATCAAGCCCACGGGCCAGCATGCGGAGCTGATGGACTATACGCAATGGACCACTGTCATTGACCTGTCCAATCTGCGGTACTACGTGAAAAGCTACGACGACCAGACCTTGAGGCTGGTGGACCTGAAAAGCTTCGACCTGGATGCCAAGGCGGTTTCCTCGGCGGCATTGTCCACGGGCGCAGAGCCTGCCACGGGCCTGGCCTTCAAGACGCAGGCGGCACATTGACCGGATTCCGATATGAATGTGCGACGAATAGGTCTATCAATGAATAGCTAAGGAAGGCGAGGTGGCGCATGGCATGTGCGCGCCTCGACCGCAGATCGCAGCGGAGGCGTGGCCAGGATGAAGAATTCGCAAGTACAGCCGTCAGCGATCAGAACTCGGTATAGGCTGTCTGCGATGACCGGCAAAAGAGGCACGTCATCCGAGCTCTCGCTTATACGGTTCGACTTCCTTAGCCTTGTCTATGTAGAGGATGCCGTCCAGGTGATCGACCTCGTGTTGAATGATTCGCGCGTGAAACCCTTTGGCCGCCCCTTCAACACGTCGCCCCTCGATATCCTGTGCGATATAGGAAATTTCTTCGTAACGGGTGATGACGCCTATCATTTCGGGGACGCTGAAACACCCCTCCTTGCCATCCGCCGCGCCCTTAGCCGAAGTAATAATAGGATTGATTAGAGCCGTGGGTGGGATTGAAGGCTCTCCCGGAAGGCGATCGTTCTCATAGAACTCGAAAACGATGATCCTTTGCGAGACGCCTATCTGTGGTGCTGCAAGCCCGACGCCCCTGCCGGCACGCATCGTCTCGAACATGTCAGCGACCAGTACATTGAGCGCTTGCGTCGAAAAAATCTCCACGCTAGAGGCTCTCAGTCGAAGCAGGGGCGAATCAGTAGGCAGAAATTCCCTGATCATTTTTCTGCTCTGAATCCATAAACCAGGTTCCAGCCGAATGGATCGGCCGTAGGGCCGCTTGTGAATCCGGCCTATCCCGGTCCAGCCACGCACTTTAGCGCCCTTGATTCGGAAAAATTTACCGCAGCGCTAGGCCGATTGCCAGCGTGACCTGTGTGGGTCTGTCCCCCAGCGAACCGGACCACTCCAGGTCATGGCCTGCAGCTCGGCACGCCCGCTCGCGCGAAAACGCCCCAACCCACAAGGGGGCTGGGACGTAGTGCCATCCGGACAGGCCAAGTGTCGGGGCAGCGGCGGCACAATAGCATGGCTCGGCCGGGGAGGGCTTGTGCACAGTTGGGCATCAAGTTTTGAAAAGAGACGTTTTCTATTCGTGATGAGAAGACGGGATCATGCCGGACACGGACTAGCCAAAATCAGAACGGCCCGCAATGAACGATTGCGTACCCGAAATCAAAGGCGTTTTGGAAACGACCACAGGTAGCCCTGAAGGTCATGGAAGTAGCATGCACTCATCCTGCCTTTTTTGCGGAATACGCTATATGAGCAGCTTGTGCGCGGGGACTCCCAAGATTACGGTGCGCGACAACCGCGGCCTGACGGTGCGCACGCTGCGCTATAACCGCAGCGCGTCTAGCGATGTAGCCACGCAGTACGTGGACGCACAAGACTACAACGATCTTGGGCAGACAATTTCCAGCCGGGACGCGCGCTTCTTTGCCGAAGGCAAAGGTACCCTCAATTTTCAGTACACCCCGGCGCTGTCCGGCCAGGTGCTGCAGACGGTTAGCGTGGACGCTGGCACGAGCCAGGCGTTTGCTGATATCGAGGGGCATCCGGTCTGGGAGAGCAGTCAGGGCCGCGATTGCCTGTATCAGTCCGACGACCAGTTCACTACCACGCATCAATACGACGCGTTGGGTCGCCCGACCGCGCGTTCGGTCAAGATCCAGCGCCTGTCGGGCGGGCTTGCCAGCAATGTCCAAACGGACATCTGGGTGTATGGAGAAGCCCTGAGCTTGCCGGCAGGCGCCTATGATCCGTCGAGCCCGGCCGACCCGCGCAACCTGAACTTGCGCGCGACCCTGCTCAAGCACTACGACACGGCCGGCATTCTAGACATGGCCGCGCGCGGCTATCAGGTGCAAGGCAGCGCGCAGCGTCAGGATCGCCAGTTGTTGACGATAAGCAACGCGTTCGATGGCGTGACCCATAGCTGGACGGGGACGTATCCCAACGTCAATACCTCCGTGGTCGATCCCCAGGTGTATAGCACCGCCTGGATCTACAACGCATTGTCCCAGGTGCTCAACCAGACAGACGCCAAGGGCCATCAACAGCAGACGACATACGACATGGCCGGGCGCAAGGCATCAAGCTCTGTGACGCCCAACGGAGGCAAGAACACGCCGGTCGTCGCTGACATCACCTACACGGCGGACGGCCAGATAGAAACCCAGAGCGACGCCAACGACATTCAAACGACGTACAGCTACGAGCAGCAGACCACGCGGCGGGTGCTATCGATCACGACCACACGCAGCGCAGCGGCTGCCAGCGCGGCCAGGAAACGCCGCCCCCAACGTCGAGCCACGAGCCGCTCGGGCAGACGAAGCCGCGCGAGCAACTGGACGCTGCTGCAGGACCTCTCTTATACCTACGACGGGGTGGGCAACGTCACGGCGCTCAGCGACGCGAGCATGCCGGTGGCGTACCACGCCAATGGCACAGTCGACGGAAACCGCAGCTATACCTATGACGCGCTCTATCAACTGCTCTCGGCGAGCGGGCGCGAGAACTATGTGAGCAGCAATCCATCGACCACCGACTCGCCCAGCGCCTATACCCCGCTGGACCAGGCCAATTACCGTAGCTACACACGCAATTACCAGTATGACCTCGGCGGCAATCTCTGCCAGATTGCAGCCGGCAATGCATCAGGCATGGGAGCGGCCGTACCCACGCGCAACATGGTCGTGGCAGCGGGCAGCAACCACGCAGTGAGCAATGCGAACAATGTCGGTTTGACGGCGGCGCAAGTGGACAGCTTTTTCGACCGCGCGGGCCAGAATACCTGCCTGGACGGCAATATCAATCAGCCAATGTACTGGACACCCTATAAGCAACTCTATTGCGTGGTCACCACGTATCGGGAATCCATGTATTCCGGCGGAGATTGGTTCTCGAGCGATTGCGAACTGTACGCCTACGACAGCGAGGGCCAGCGCGTGCGCAAGGCGGCACAGACAGCTTCCATGGGCACTTGGGCCAACGATGCAATTTATTTGCCCGGTCTGGAGGTGCGTCAGAACCACCAGACGGGCGAGCAACTCGAGGTGATTGTGCTCGATGACGGGGCGCGCATGCTGAACTGGACGGCCAACCCGCCGTCGAGCATTGGCAACCAGCAGATCCGCTACCGCTACGGCGACCGGCAGAACTCCTGCCAAATCGAGACCGACGACAGGGCGCAGATCATCACGCAAGAGGAGTACTACCCGTATGGCGGCACTGCGGTGTGGGCCGCGGCCTCGACCAGCGAAGCCAAGTACAAGACCATACGCTACTCGGGCAAGGAGCGTGACGCCGCAGGCCTCTATTACTACGGCATGCGCTACTACCAGCCGTGGATCGGACGTTGGATCAATCCGGATCCGGCCGGCACGGTGGATGGACAGAATCTGTACTGTATGGTGGGGAATAATCCGGTCACCTCGTCGGATGGGACTGGGCTGATGGCCAAAAAGGAAGACACCGAGCAACGCGAACAAGCGGCTGCATCATCCGCCGCCGCTGATAGACCTAGCACGTCAACTAACACCTCGCTGCTCACGGTCGACACCAGCGTGGCACAGGACATATCTGGACCGGAATTCGCGTCACCGTCAAAAGTGTTTTCCGAACTAACCGTTCAGTCCGAAGGGGATGCAGGACGCATCGCCCGGAAGCGCTTTTCCAACCTCAGCGATGACACGGATGGACCTAGCGCCAAAAGAGCCCGCCAGGATGCCATCGATAGCCGAAACACCATCATGAAATACCTGAAGGAGAACCCGGGCATCGGATTTGCACGGTTAGAGAATGACCGGCTTGTATACCACTCAGAGTCCCCCGAATTTGAGGCTGCCGCCCGCAGTCTACTTGGGAGCCGAAATAGTGCGGGCTCGATCGCCGACGCACAAGATACTAAAGATATAAGGCAGGTTCGAGTAATGGAGATTTGTCAAGCCCAGGGAGCACTGGTGGTGGCGTTGCAGCGTGAAACCTCCGCACATCTCAAACAGCTTGACGCAGATTTCGCCCCGACCGCTAGTCTAATGAAGTCGCTCGAAGATGAACTCAAACCCCTGCTAAAGGGAAAAAATGCACAAAATATAAATGCAAAAAGGATCGGCGAAATTAATGAGAAATTGAAACCCCTTTTTCCGAAGAGGGCTGACAATGAAAGGGAGAGGAACCGAGTTTTGAATGAAATGAGTCTTATCGGAAACATTCTTAGTTCGACGCATAATAAACGAACCGCCATCAACAACGAACGGCAACGCGCCTCGTTCGCCATCAATCTCGCGGGCGTATTCAAAACAGCGGCGAGTGCTCAGAAGTCAAAGGGATTCGCATTCGCCACTTTCGGAACACAAAAGGCGTTTTGGTTCCTGGGCTCGGCCGTAAATATTAAAATGAACCCCAAGGAATTTAAAACGTACGCACCCAAAAAAGCCTCCTCCGGAATAGCGGGTGATAAAAAATTGTATTTCAACAAATTCGAGCCAAGTGAATTGCCGGCGCATTTCGAAGAGCTTGACAAACATCTCGTAGAAAATAACTACAGCAAGCTCCATGCGTATACGAAACATAGAATTGCTGGATTCAATGCAAAAGAAACGCAGGCATCTGACCTTCAAGGTGAGGCTTATATTGGAGAGCGACAACACATCAATCGTGCGGGAGTGCCGGGCACGCACGCGGAGTCCATTTTGTTCAATGAGTTGCTCCACGCTTTTTATCCTGAAAGTCAGAACACTGATTTTGATACCATAGAAAGTGAAATGGGGGCAGGACTGCTGAATAATTTGAAAATTTATACTTTTTACCTTATTGATCCACAGGAGGGAGGGTATCATCTATTTGAGGCATGCCAGGGATGCTCCGCGATCATTGGCGACGGAATTAATGCGATAAACGGCAAGGGCACATTGGCGTACAACAAGGTAGCGGAAATGATAGAAGAAATGCGGAGTATGGGCATTGCCGATAATCCGGACGCCATCTCGGAGCATCTGATCAGTATGAAAGTCCCGTATCAGATTAATTTCAGGTAAGCGATCAATCCTCCGAGCTTGTGCAAGGTGGCGGGTTCGATACGAAAGGGGCGTTCTATGACTTGCCGAGTCCAGATCAAGAGCAGTAGGACGTCGTAGTCAACTGCCTGTGCTGACCTCCCCCCTAAAAGTTGGACAGTTGATAACTGGAAAATTCCGGCGAAACTAGCCCCCTGGAGGGCGTCGCCATGAAGAAGTCAAAGATCGCAGAAGAACAGATTGCGTTCGCGCTGCATCAAGCCGAAGCCGGCGTGTCGGCTGCGTAAACTCGAGGACGAGAGCAAGCGACTCAAGCAGTTGGTGGTTGATCTAAGCCTGGACAAGGTCATGCTGCAGGACGTTCTGAAAAAAAGCTCTGAGGCCGGCGCAGCGTAAACAGCTCGTCGGCCATCTGATTGATAGCTACCTATCAGCGTCAAGCGGGCCTGCCAGGTTTGCCAGCAGAGTCGCGCGGGTTGGTATCAGAAGCTCAAGCCCCGTATTCTTGATGCGCCGCTCAAAGCTCGCATGCACGAGATCGCCAGCACCAGGGTGCGCTATGGCTTCTGGCGCATCTTTGTGTTGTTCCGCCGCGACAGCTGGCATGTCAACCACAAGCGCATTTACCGCCTATACAAGGAGGAGGGTTTGAACTTGCGCACCAAACGTCCGCGGCGTCATTAGGCAGCCGCCCATCGGCTTGAACGTCCGGTATTGACGGGCCCGAACCAGAGTTGGAGTATGGCCTTTGTCTCGGATGCGCCGTTTAACGGCCACAAGTTCCGCGCCCTGACTGTGGTCGACAACCACAGCCGTGAATGCTTGGCAATCGAAGCTGCGCCGACACTGACGGCTTCGGATGTCGTGCAGGCATTGACTCGAATTGTTGGAGAGCGTGGCGCGTGCTCACTAGAATCAACTTCCAAGTTTGATCCGAAAAAATGCCCGCTTCCATGATGTGGCAACGATCTGGCCGTTCTCGTCCAGGACGACAATACCAGTGTATAGCCGAGTGTCACAGTTATTGCTATAGTCTGCCGGAATCTGCGTCCGAACCGTGTCCGTCGCGCTAAAGGAACGACTCGAATCGGAGGTCACTAGCCAGTGGGCTCTATCCGTACCATCACGCGCGAGAACCAACAGATAGCGGGGAGATGTGACGACGTTCAAATTGGTCGTTGAGTACGGCCACACGCTCGAAGGGAGCATGTTCGATGTATAGCTTGGACCATAACTAGTTTGGTAGAAAGCCTGATTACAGGCTCCTAGGTTCTGGCTTGGATCGCCTATGGATGATGAAGGTTTGGAGACGGAGAGAGTCAAGTATAGAGCACCGAAATTAGCAGAATCCCAGTTATCAATTAACTCGCCATTGGACTCGGCATGAAGATCTCCGGAATAGGTGTTCGTTTCGGAGTTGCATGAAAAATAGACAGTGGGCATGATGACGCCGTAATCCCCGAACTCAAAAGCGAAACCTGAACCCGTTTGCTGCGGACTAATCACGCGACCGGAATCCAACTGAACTGACCCAAACAGTGTTTTATCGTCGTTATTTACAATCAGGTAGCCGACGAGGCCACGGTTGTCTGTAAAGCTGATCGTCTGCTGATTGATATCCGGCGTGAACCCCGCCCCCCATTCGATCCAAATTGTTCCCGGGCCTGGGTCCAGTACTATGTTGTTGTGGTCGTATCCAGCACCAACCATGGTGGTCATTGCAGGAAGCTGCTGCTGCGTCGCGGGTGGAAGTAAAGACGATGTTTCCATGTTGGTGTCGGTCATTATCGCGGTCGCGTTGGCAATCGCATCTTGCAGATCATTCTCATCCTCCTCAATCGTGAACCACGGTGCGTGGCTCGTTCTGCGCCAATAGTTCAGTCCGGTACGAACGCGAACCTCCCGGCCAATTGCGTCGTAGTAGAAGCTGTCGGCATATCCCTCTACCGGCAAACTCCCATAATTCACAAATTGCCAATCGTTCACGAAGTACGGGGGCCAGGCGGTAAGGACTTCACCGCCGGGCGTGGTCACGGCCGTTTCTGACGCAGCCCATCGGGGATCCGCGGCGGCCGTGGCAAGCGGCGGCGTCGCACTCACGTCGGGCGTCAGATTTCCGCCCTGGTCTCGCTCAAACGCCTGCCCGGAAGGCACTTTGGTCGCCGTACTAAGAACGCGTCCATAACCGTCTACGTGCGTAACGGAGGCGCGTACAACTTGCGTGGCCGCTGACGGGTACGCATCTGCGATGAGCGTGAGGCATTGAGCGGGAGTAGGGGACGATTGCATATCCAGACTTTGCTGCATGCGAGCTGGAATTCCGGAAATAGAAGACTTCGAGCCGGCCCATCGGCCCCGGCGCAGCCGAATCCGGCCTTCTCGTGTGATCAGCCGCTGCGCTACCAACCTGTCCCAGAGTACCCCGGGAGCTAGGGCCGGGTCGGCGGCATCAACTTGTTCTTGGGTTACTTGCGAGGCGTCGGGCATTTCGTAAACCGTACGGGTCGCCTGCTGCTGTGTGCCAGTGCTATTCAGAGCGTTCTCGATAGTGTCCGTTCCGCTCGCAGGAGCGGATTTCAAGCTCGAGAATCCCACTTGCTCCACACTCGTTCCGTCTTGCGATAGTTGTGTGCCGAAGAAGCTAGTCGCGATCACGCGACCAAGGGCGTCCTGTTGCACTTGCGTTGTATTCTGGTTCGCGTCAACTAGCTCACGCGGCGTTAAAAAGCGATAGTCGATCGTGGCTGTGACGCTATTTCCGTATGGATCCTTCGCAGCGATGAGCGCGCATTGATGAGTGTCCCACGTGTATTGGGTCGTCGGCTCAACGTTGTCCGATCCGGCCAGGGAAGAGCTCTTTTGCGTGTCTGGTCGCGCGAAGCTTTGGATCGGCAGGTACGTCGTGATCCCGAAGTCCCCGCCCCAGACAGGATCCTCGTTCGAAACTCCCGGGGTCGAAAGCTGCAGCGATTGAAGTTGCTGATATCCAGACGATGTGGCAAGCGTCTGTTCCGCTTGATCGACGTAAGCCTTATCGCTGCTGTTGAGCAACGCCGTCGTCGTTTGGGTCAACAGCTTCAGGCGCGATGGGAACTTGTTCGTATTGTCAGGCTGCGCGAAGCTGAACGTCGAGTACGCTTTCAGCGTCCGATGCTGACCCGGCGCGAGTAAACATGTGGAGTCTTTCAGGGCGCTAAGATTTTCCACGGTGAGGCCGTAGCCGCCTGAAGGAATTTCGCTGCTGTTGTAGGTGAGCACGTTTTCGCGGCTGACGCTCAGTACGCCTAGCCGCCACTCATCGGCGGAAGAAACAGAGTTGCTGACACCGTAAAGACTTTCCTGCAACCGCAGATGATCCTGCTGCGGATCAAAGGTATTGTTCCAGCTATTGTCTTGGGCCACAGCTCCCGCCGGGCCGCCATTGACGGGGTTGCCACTGTCATACCAGGGCAAGATGTTGGCGTAGGGATTCGAGGTCTGACTTCTTCGCGGATAGGCGGCGTCGACCGACCACAGTATGTAGCCATAGGGGTCGGTATTCATCACGATGTTCTGCGTGATCAGCGGATCGGCGCACACCTGTTCATAGTTGTAGGAAAACTGCTCCAACTCCATGGGCAACACGACTGGCATGGTGGCCGACGGTTGTACCTCGCGCACCTGCCAACGTTTGTATTGCACGGAGAAGGGGACAGGCGTAGCAACACTTGCAGCCTGACGCGCGTCGTATGTTTCACTGCGCAGCAAGTTACCTTTCAGGGACCTGTACATCCACCACTTGGTGTTATCCGAGGGACTACTGTAGACAGTGTCATACCAAGGGTTCGCGTTTGAAGCCAGCTGGGTCAATCGTGTGCGATTCTGTTGATAGGCCTGCGAATCAGTGAACTGAGTACCATGGAGCGGGGTTTGATCGTCCTGTTCCCGTCCGGTGTGATACCAGCTCCGTGTGATTCCCGCAGATGTGCCATCGGCAATCAGGCCTGTTGCTGCAACCTGAGTTGATTGCATGGCTTCCATGTAGGCATAGCCGCGCGATTCACGTTCGTGGCCATCCCAGACACCGCGTCGGTACTTGGCGGACTGAGCCCGCTGCAAGCCTGTGATGTCGTCCACTTGGTAGATATCGCCGATCAGCATGGATGGCGAAGGGTATCCGGATGGTGCGGTCGGTTCTTCACATTTTTCGTCCATCCAGTCCTGGATAGAATTGCGCCAGATCAAGTCACAGTGCGCTCCCATGTTGTTATTCAGGGATTGCAACTGGAACGCAGGCGAATCGGGATAGAGGTCGAGCCGCCAGTGCCGGACTGCATTGGATGTGCCACCGAAGTCCTGTGTCAGAAGCACGCTTGGACTTCCATGACCGGTCAAGTCCGTAAATCTGACCTGTGTCAACGCGCCCATGTGGACGCCCTCGGGATATGGAATCGATACGATGCTCCCGCTCGCCGTGTCGAAGCCGTTTCCTGACTGATTTCGGATGATAGTCAGCGCGTTGACATCGGCATATACCAGATCGGGTGCGTCGGGGCCGAAAACGGTAACCAGGAAAACGCGTGCCGGATTGAAAGTGCCACGGTTGAACGGCAGGGTCGACGGGAGGGGTTTCGCGGCGCCAAATTTTCCATTGCCCAGCCATGGCCAGCAAACTACGGAATCACTACGTATGCGGACAAGATGCGGTTGTCCCGAGCCCAGTACATCGGCGAATCCGACCCATTCGCATGGATTGCGCCCTGGCACTGGCAGGACAATACCGGGATCCTGCGGCACATCACATGGGGCGGCGAATTTGACTTCGGTATCCGTACTCTGATTTTCGTAGTAACGCACGCTTGTGGGGCTTAATACGACTACGTCAGACAAACCCGCCCCGTGGATGTTGACGTACATCGCGTAAGGGGTCATGAGCTCGAGCGGAACATTGGTCAACGGAGTGAATCCCGACAATTGACGGTCCGCGCCGAGTCGGTAGTATCCGGACCCATTTGCGGGCGTCGTCACCAACCACTCCAGGCGGCCGTCACCATTGATGTCCGCCAAGTGTCCCGCGCCACCTTGCAGCGTCGGTACGACAGGAAGCAGTACGCGCTCCCCAAACGTGATGGCGTCGGGGGCAGCACCGACCCGCAGGTCACGCACCGGCCTGCGGTAGTACCAGCAGTTGTCCTGCTGATGCAGCAGGCCGCTCATTCCTTCGCTATAGAGATCGGTTAGCCCATATGGCATGAAATCGGGAGCCGTCGTTGCGCCCAGGGGCTCGGTAAGGGGAAGCGCGAGCTCCTGCCACGCGGGTGCGCCGCTGGGCGGGTTGAAATCCTCTGACCAATGAATGTCCAAGGGCGGGAGCAGCTGCGGCGTGCCGTTAGCGTCAGGCTCGTAGGCTGCGATCTGAATGCTGGTCAGCCGCGAGAACGCGGGGTTCTCGTCGTAGTCGAAAACCATGCGGCGCACCAGTGTTCCATTTTGATCTTGTGGATTTCCACTGGCATCGTTGATCTCGCCGTCGGGAAAATAGTGGTACATCAGTACCTGCCGGCACAAGTAATTGGTGCGGACTTCAAAGCCGGCATCGAAACGCGAAAAGGGATCTTTTCGCTCTGTCCAGGTGCTGGAGCCCCGTATGTAGTGGCTGAGCCCCTGAGGTTTCTGCTGGATGTCTGGCGCGGCATCGGTCCCGAGGTCGAACACCAGCGCGAATAGCCAATTTTTAAAAAGAGGTAGCCCTGGTGGCAGGGAATACAGCTCGGTATCGCCAGCCGGATTGCCGTAGTAGACCGCGTTCAAGTAAAGGTCGCCGCCACTGGCTCCGGCCCATGCATAGTAGATGTGCTGTCCATCGGCTGAAATAGACTCCTGCGCCATCCATGCCACCGTATCGTTGTTTCCTCCCGTCAGTGCTGCCATCTTCCCGAAGAACGTTTGACTTCCGTCCGCGCCGCGCGCGATCCAAAAGTCTCGAGGGCTTGAAAAGCCTTCGCCTGGGTCGCCCGTCAGACTAGTCCAACGCTCGATCAGATCGAAGCTTCCTTCCACTCGAGGACGATATGTCGTGATCGTGTAAGTGTTGAGGGTGCGAGGCTGATCCGGGGACTTCACAAGCACTTCACCGCTCGGACCAAGAAAGGTGTCGTCCTCCGTATAGGTTGGCACCCCCCGGTCGGTGCGGCGACGGATACTTGGCACACCACTAAGTTGCCAGCCGACTCCAAACACGCCATTGCCCCCGCCACTAGTCAAGGCGAGTTGCGGGGCATACCCGCGTCCAGGACTAGCGGGGAGGGGAATAGAGAACTGTGTCTGACCGCTAGGTCCAATGTCGGATGGAGTCACCGACATGCCCACAAGACTGGACGCACCGGCTTTGGGTAGCGTCAGGGGGGCTATCGTGTTATCGGGGGTTACGGCGATCTTTCCCATGTCACTGTGGACTCCATGAACGGTTTTCGCACACTTCACCCAAGTGTCATGGACAATGACCATTCGCGAGTTTGATATTCAGGACGAGGCCATTGAATGTGGCTTTCTGTGCCGAAAGTAGCTGGCCCGCAGGCCAGGCGCACGCAGCGGTCAGCGTCCGTAACCAAGCGCAGCAGACAGGGTATCCCGGCATCTATGCCGTTGGCTCCAGCCGCCGTCGCTCGCGTCGAAAGCACGCAAGGAGACGTGCCGGCTGCTTGTTATTCTGCAGCGAAGTCTCTGCCCAATATTTCCGGAAGATGGAGGCTTTTTCGTTCGACGAAAGGTCTATGTCTTTTTCTGAAAGAGCAATGCCGGAGTTCATCAAGCGGTCCCTGAAGCTCTGGAAGTACTCCGTTGCGTTGGTCGTCATCAGATTTATCGATCCTCTTGGATGAATCTGAAAGCTGAAATCGAGGTTCATCTCCATCTCAGCCACGGTCACAGTGCCAGAGGTATAGGTGTCGTCATCAAAATTAGAGGCACCCCTTGCGCTTGCAATGCTATCTGGGTGACCTAGGCGAAATATCGCGTGGGCGCCTTCATGTGCAAGCATTTGCAGTAGGAAAATCTCAGCTATCGCCAGTCGGTCTGCATCGACGAGGTTGCCCATGACATCCTCCGCGTGGAGCTTCTGTCCCAGCAGGTCGCCCATGGACTTCTGATCGCCGCGGAGTGATAGATGTATGGCGGCCGCGAGGTCGGACGGTATGTCGAGGCTGGGCGCAATCGAGATTTGCGGAAATTTCTTCCGGTGCGCGATGATATCCGTTACTGCCTGCGTGTTCTTCGCGTGGCTGGACTGCGCAATTTTTATCGTCACATTCGATTTTTTTTCTTTTTTTTCAGGAGCGACCGCGACTCCGATTTCCTTCGCGGTTTCGGATAGCCCCGCCATCGCTTTGTGTATTGCTTCCTCAAGGTCCACCTCAGTCAGCTGTGTGCCGACGCGCAGCGTGTACCGTGAGAGGTCGCTATCTCCATTGATATGGTAAAGGACTCTCCCTCCGAAGTGTCTGCTGGGGTTGTATGCAGGCTCCGCATGAAGTTCTGGGTATTCCATGAACGCCACGATTTGGTCTGCGCCATATCGCAGGTTGGGTGGAGCGAACCGTCGGGATTGATAGGGGCTGGGATCCGTCTTGGCGTTCCCTAAGCGATCAACAAAAGTCGTCGGGTTGTTTCCCATGGCTCGATACAAGTTCAATCCATCTACGACTCCTCCCGGGTCTGTGGTGATCCAGCGTCCGATCCACGGCTGGTAGTAGCGCATGCCGTAGTAATAGAGGCCTGCAGCGTCACGCTCCTTGCCCGAGTAGCGTATGGTCTTGTACTTGGCTTCGCTGGTCGAGGCC